>NZ_JAILFV010000074.1 GCF_024697385.1 Anaerovibrio sp. | reverse complement strand
CGCCATTGTTCAAATTTTTCTTCTTTAGAAGAAAAATCTTCCAATTAGCGTTTCAACGAGCTGGGAGATATGCTCGCCAGCTGTTGTAGTTTGTTTTCCCCCACCTAAAGAGGAAGGGGACATCTTAAAGCTCGTTATATACAGTGATTTGCGTTTGCAGGCCTCAGCCTGTATAATAATATTTGCTGAGCATTAATTGGTTGCGGATTTTCATAAATTTGTGTGGCAATAACCTGCGACTTTAGTCGTGGGCAGTTGATTGTAACCTGCGAAGCAAAAATAGATGCGTTATACTTATTAGGTGATATATAAATGCAGATTTTTAATAAATTTAGTGATATAAAAAGCTATCTCCAGGGCAGGAGGACGGCTATCGCTCTCGGTACCTTTGATGGTGTTCATGTAGGACATCAGAGTATCATAAGGCAGGCCATGGAGCTTGCTGAGAAGCACGGTCTGGTTGGGGTGGTGTTTACATTCCTGAACCATCCTCTGTCTGTGGTTGCTCCTGACAGGGTTCCTTTTCAGATTGGCGATAATATATCAAAGGCTGCTTACATGGAGAAGCTGGGGGTAGACATCCTGCTGAATGTTCCCTTTTCAGAAAAGCTCTCCAGGCAGAGCCCTGAAGAATTCTTAGATAATTTATGCAGGAGCTGCAACCCTGAGTATTTGGTTACAGGACCTAACTTTACTTTTGGCAAGAAGGGTAAGGGCAATTCCCGTATGCTCAGCCGTGTAGCTTCCGAATATGGATTCGTGGCTGAGGTGGGCAAGGCCGTTCAGATCGATGGCCGTATGGTAAGCAGTACCCAGATACGCGCTCTTATTGAAGAAGGGGATTTGGTCAAGACCAATGAATATCTGGGCAAGCCATTCAGCTTTGGTGGCCGGGTTGTTCACGGTGACCATCGTGGCCGGACAATAGGCTTTCCTACTGCCAATTTGGCCATTCCGGATAAAAGGGCCATGCTGCCAAATGGTGCCTACGGCGTATATGTTTTGATGAACGGACAAAAATACAAGGGAATAGCCAATATAGGTACCAATCCAACCTTTGATGGCTGTAAACGGCGGTTGGAGGTGCATATTCTTGATTTTTCCGGTAATCTCTACGATTGTCCGCTGACGGTTCAATTCGTTTATAAGTTGCGGGAGGAGAAAAAATTCAGTGGTGCAGATGCCCTTGTCCGGCAGCTCCACCTTGATGAGGAAAAGGCAAGAAGTATCCTGGCCGATGTTAATTGAAAACCGGCCTGATTTCGGGGGCGTACAAAGCTGCCCTCAAGCTGATTAGAGGTAATTATTGTTTTGTATATGGATAGACGCAGTTTTATAAAGAAAATGTTGGGATTAATTATAGGCACCGGTGTGCTGTATTTACCGGCATTTGATATTAAGACCTTTGCGGCATCTAAGTGGCGCAGGGATGATCTTCGCATTCGGGAAAATAAATTTCTGTTTGCCGAGGTACCTGAAAAAAGAATAGAAACAAACAGGATTATAGTACATCATACCGGAACGACTACCAACAGGGATATGTCAGCAGCGGAAATTCACAAGCTTCATCGTGACAGCTTTGGCTGGGCCGGGATAGGTTATCATTATGTCATACGAAAGAATGGTATCATTGAAAGAGGCAGGGGCTGGAATATGGTTGGAGCCCATGCTCAGTATAACAATGATGATTCTGTAGGGATTGCCCTGGCGGGGAATTTTTGTATAGGAACACCTACACCAGCACAGATAAAATCTCTCACGGATTTATTGGTATCCCTGTGTGGCATATATGGACTGCTGCCGGATGAGCTCAGTATTCTGGGGCATAGGGATGTTAATGCCACCTCCTGCCCGGGCGACATGCTTTATGATATGCTTCCTCAGATAAGAAAGCGGGTAATGAAGCGGATGGGGTTGGATTTGCCGGAGGATTGACAAATATTCTTTACAAATAATTTTTGCTGTAGTATACTATTACAAGTGCGTTAGGCACAAATGTATTAATCCCTTGCCCAGACAATGAGGACTCCGACCTTGCCTGAGCTTGTGGAGATTGTAAAATAGGAGGAATTAATTTATGTTGACTCAGGAAGCAAAACAGGAAATCATGCAGAAGTATGCCGTACATGAGGGAGATACCGGATCCCCTGAGGTACAGATTGCAGTTCTTACTGCTCGTATTTCTTACTTGACCGAGCATCTCAAGGAGCACAAGAAGGATCATCATTCCCGTCGTGGCCTGCTGAAGATGGTTGGACATCGTCGTCGTCTCTTGGCATACCTTAACAAGGTTGACATTGAGCGTTATCGTGCGATTGTTTCCAAGCTCGGACTCCGTAAGTAATTTTATACTTTGGATTATTAAGGGGACTCATTTGGGGTCCTCTTTTTATTTTGTTCAATATTAAAAATATGTGGAAATATGACGAGCGTATGTGATATACTGATACGGTTAAAAGGTATAAAGAATATATAGGAGGAAAAATGAATGCATAGTTTTGAGATGCAGTTGGGCGGACGCACATTTACCGTTGAAACCGGTAAGATGGCTAAGCAGGCAAATGGTGCTGTTTTGGTCCGCTATGGTGATACTGTTGTTTTGGTAACAGCAACGGCTTCTGATGAGCCAAGAGAGGGTGTGGATTTCTTCCCGCTCACTGTAGATTATGAAGAAAAAATGTATGCCGTGGGAAAGATTCCTGGCGGTTTTATAAAGAGAGAGGGGCGTCCTGGTGAGTCTGCTATTTTGTGCAGCCGTCTCATTGACCGTCCTATTCGTCCATTATTCCCGGAGGGGTATCGTAATGATGTACAGATTGTGGCTACCGTGTTGTCTGTAGAGCAGGACAATGCACCTGAAATTGCTGCCATGATTGGTGCTTCCTGTGCCCTTACTATTTCTGATATTCCATTTTTGGGGCCAATAGCCGGTGTCCGTGTAGGGCGGGTTGATGGCCAGTTTATCATTAATCCGAATGTTGAGCAGCGTGAGCAGTCCGATCTTAATTTGACCATTGCCGGTTCCCGGGATGCTGTAATGATGGTTGAAGCCGGTGCCAATGAATTGCCTGAGGAAGTAATTCTTGAAGCAATTTTATTCGGTCACGAAGAAATTAAGAAAATAGTTGCCTTCCAGGATGAGATTCAAAGGACTTGCGGTAAGGAAAAACGCGAGGTTAAGCTGTTTGCAGTTCCTGAGGAAATGGAAAGGGCAATCCGTGATTATGCTACAGCAAATCTGGACAGAGCAGTACGCAATCCGGACAAGCTGGCCCGTGATGAGGATATATCCAATGTCAAGGCTGAAGCTCTTGAGCATTTCCTGGAAATCTATCCTGATGCTGTAAAGGAAATTCCTTACATGCTTCATAAGATTGTTAAGGAAATCGTCCGCAAAATGATTACCAAGGAGAAAATTCGTCCTGATGGTCGTGAGGTAGAAGAGGTAAGACCTGTCAGCTGCGAGGTTGGCATTTTGCCACGCCCTCATGGTTCAGGACTCTTTACCCGTGGCCAGACCCAGGTACTGACTGTAACCACCCTTGGTTCCCTTGGAGATGAACAGGTTTTGGATGGACTTGGTGTAGAGACTTCCAAGCATTATATCCATCAGTATAATTTCCCTGGCTATTCTGTAGGTGAGGCTCGTCCTGTTCGTGGTCCTGGCCGTCGTGAGATTGGTCATGGTGCTTTGGCAGAGCGTGCTTTGGTACCTGTAATCCCATCTGTCGATGAATTCCCATACACCATCCGCATGGTTTCTGAAATCCTTGAATCCAATGGTTCCAGTTCCATGGGCTCCGTTTGTGGCAGTACCTTATCCCTGATGCATGCAGGTGTACCTATCAAGCGTCCTGTTTCTGGTGTAGCAATGGGTCTTGTAAAGGATGGGGATGATTATACCATTCTGACTGATATTCAGGGAATGGAGGATGCCCTTGGAGATATGGACTTTAAGGTTGCGGGAACTACTGAGGGTGTTACTGCAATTCAGATGGATATTAAGATCAAGGGAATTTCCCGTGAGATTTTATCATCAGCACTTGCCCAGGCAAAGCGTGGAAGAGAATTCATTCTCGGCAAGATGCTTGAGTGCATTGCTGAGCCAAATGCTGAATTGAGCCCTTATGCACCTCGGGTTACTACCATGCAGATCAAGCCTGACAAAATTCGTGAGGTTATTGGACCTGGCGGAAAGGTTATCAAGAAAATTATTGATGACTTTGGCGTTCAGATTGATATTGATGATGATGGTACCGTTCGCGTATCTGCTACCAGCGTTGAGGCTTCAGCAGCTGCCATTGCCTGCATCGAGGATATTGTCCGCGAAGTTGAGGTGGGACAGGTATACAAGGGCAAGGTTACCCGTATAATGGCCTTTGGCGCATTCGTGGAGTTACTTCCGGGCCGTGAAGGACTCTGCCATATTTCACAGCTTGACAAAAAGCGTGTGGAAAAGGTAGAGGATGTTGTCAATGTAGGCGATGAACTTGAGGTCAAGGTTGTAGAAATTGACCAAAAGGGTCGTGTCAATGTTTCCCATAAAGTGTTGATGTAATTAATAAGATTACAAAATAATGGCATAAGCGTATCTGAATATTTTTGCTATATGTCATGAATGCCCGTTTTGCGTATAGCGAGGCGGGCATTATCTTATTATTTTGGAGATAGGTATTATGGAAAAAAGAAAAAAGACAATATCTGAAATAATGCGCCGATATCTTGTCTTTTCCATGGGCCTGCTTCTTATTGCAATTGGTACTGCAATAATGATCAGGGCCGATATTGGTGTTACTCCTATTGTTATTCTTCCATATACAGCATCGCTCATCTCACCGGAGATTAGTGTGGGTGTATGGGTATTCATCTTCAACATCCTTGCCATTATGGTTAATATGCTGATAAGGCGTGATACCATACATAAATGGGAGGTGCTGTTCCATTTTCTGTTGGCACTGATTTTAGGAATTTTTACTGATTTGTCCCTGGAGGCCTTCAGTGATTTTATTCCGGTGGAGTATTTGCACCGCGTAATGACATGTATGGGTGGAATTCTGGTCTTTGCCGGGGGATTGTATTTTTGCCGTATAGCTGATGTGGGAACATTTCCTGTGTATGCACTGACAAAAAAGCTTTCCGGACTGTTTCACAGACGCTACATTCAGATAAAATTAGTGTTGGATGTACTTTTCTGTGCTTTTTCTGTCATCCTTGGGCTTCTGTGTATCGATTCGCTGGGGGGCTTTCGTGAAGGAACGGTGGTAGCTGCTTTTTTCATGGGTGCCTTAATTAAAATTCTGATAAAACCATTGCGTCGCTTTAATTACCTCTTGTTGCCGGAAAACAGGGTAAGGGAAATATCATCAGTTTTGGATGATGATATTTCAGAAAATCACTTCGTCCTCACTGTATCGCATGAATATGGAAGTGGTGGACGCACTATTGCCAGACGCATTGCCCATGAGCTGGATATTTCCTATTATGACAGTGATGAAATCCAAATATCGGGCTTTGAGATTCCTTCCGGGGAAGAACCTGTTAGTACTCAGACGGATTCAGTCGGTAATTCTATCTATGATCTTTATGAATGGTATAAGGATTCCTTTAACGAGGAAAATGAACTTACTTCTGACCAGATGTGCAAGATGGAAGCTCAGGTTATTCAGGAAATTGCTTCCAAGGATTCCTGTGTTATAGTAGGCAGGTTGGCTAATTATGTATTGAAAAACCATAAAAATTCATTGCATATTTTTATTACCGCAGATGAGGATGAGAGAATAAAAAGAGTGATGCGAAAGGAAAATATTGACAGTGAAAGTGCCCTGGAGCGTATTGAACAGTATTCCCAGGAGAGGAAGCATCACTGCTATCAATTCTCTGACATGCAATGGGGCCGGGGGGATAATTATGATATAATTATCAAATCCAGTAAGTATGGTGTGGACAGAACTGCAGCCATACTGTTGGAATTGATTAGGGAATTCAGGCTTATACAGTTTTAACACCACCGGGTTTGATCGTGCCGTGAATTTCATTAAAACTGGCTGATTATCACAACCGGACCGTTGCTTTTGGCAGTGTCTGTCAATCAGTTATCATGTAATGACAAAGGATATTGATCTGTTATTTGTTTTAATGGATCAATATCTTTTTTATATGCGGAGATAAATTGGTTGTTAAATGCAGCCAATAATTTTGGAAACCGGAAATGCAGGTGATTTTTTTAAACAACGGACAAAAATTTGGGATAAAAGAAATAATTTTGCTAAAATAACATTTGTTCTCTTGAGTATGAAAATATATCAATGTATAATATAGTAGAGTTTTTGTGTAGGAGGTTAGAACATGCTCGGTGATACTTTAAGACGAGAAAGAGAGAAGCAGGGACTAACAGTTAAAGATATAGAAAATGAGACCAGTATAAGGTCTGTATATATTACCGCTATTGAAAAAGGTGACTATGATTCATTGCCTGGGGATGTTTATACAAAGGGGTTTATCCGTAATTATGCCAGGGCCCTGAACATAGATGGGGATTCATTGCTGCGCCAATATAATTCTGAAAGAAATATTTCATCACCTGTTCAGCCTGTAGATCTTGTTGATCATGAGGAATATGAAGACAGTGTGCCTCAGAGAACGGTTACTGTAAAGGAATCATCCCGTAATCATTCCGGACCAGAGGAGAAAAGCAACCTGTTTTCCTCAGGTACTGACTATCGTGAACGTACTGAAGACAAGAGCGGGTATAAAAAGTTTTTGGCACTGCTGGCTGTATTGGCAGTGTTTTTGGGAGGCGTTTATTATGCCTTCAGTGATAATCCTGAGGATAGTACCCGTAGTACCGTGAAAAATGAACAGACGAAAAAGACTGCTGAAAAGCCAAAGGCGGCCCCGGTGGAAAAACCTGCAGCAAAGAAATTCAATGATGTCAATGTCACTGCAAAATTTAATGATTCCTGCTGGGTTTCAGTCGAGATTGATGGCAAAAATGTTCTTGAAGGAACAATTGAAAAAGGGAAGGAAATTTCCTGGAAGGGTAAAGACTCCGTTAAACTGCTGGCAGGCAACGCCGGAGCTGTTGAGCTTACCTGGAATGAAAATAATCTTGGTATCATAGGTGGAAAAGGTCAGGTAGTAGAAAGATTTATGACCAAGGACAGCGATGGTGCTGCCGGCAATGATAAAAAAACCGGCAATGATGACGAAAAACCAAATGCCAAGGACAAAAAGAGCCGTATGTGATGTATCATATACTTGCCTGTAGATAATGTGGTGTGATTAAATGAGTTTTTTACCAATATCAAGGGAGGACATGAGGAATCGTGGCTGGGAACAATTGGATTTTATCTTTGTTTCCGGTGATGCCTATGTGGATCATCCCAGCTTTGGCCCTGCTATTTTGTGTCGGCTGTTGGAAAAGCATGGCTATAAGGTGGGAATAATACCACAGCCTGATTGGAAGAATACTGTAGATTTCGCCCGCCTGGGAAAGCCTAGGCTGGGCTTTCTTGTTTCCAGTGGAAACTTGGATTCTCAGCTAAACCGTTATACAGCTGCCAAAAAGGTTCGCCACCAGGATCAGTATTCCCCGGGGGGAAAGAGTGGTTACCGCCCGGAACGGGCTGTAGTAGTATACTCAAAGATGCTCCGCAAATGCTGGGGAAATGATGTACCGATTATTATCGGTGGTATTGAGGCCAGTTTGCGACGGTTTGCCCATTATGATTACTGGTCGGATAAAGTGAGAAGATCAATTTTGATGGACAGTGAGGCTGATCTCCTGATATATGGCATGGGTGAACGCCAGCTTATTGATGTTGCTGCCCAGCTTCATCAGGGAGTGGAGATTCATAATATTCAAGATGTCCAGGGAACCTGTTTTAAGGTGCCTGACTTTGATTATATTTGGGATTATAAGGCTATCCCTTCTTATGAAGAAGTTAAGGTAAGCAGGGAAAAATTTGCTCAGGCCTTTAAGGATGAATTCCTGGAGCAGGACGCATTTCGCGGGAAAAAGCTGGCTCAGCAGAATGAAGACTGGTGTGTGGTCCAAAATCCACCTGCCCTGCCACTGAGTGTGGAGGAGATGGATGAAATATATGATTTGCCCTATGAAAGGAAATGGCATCCTATATATGATGATATGGGAGGCGTGCCGGCCTATAAGGAAGTTGAGTTCAGTATTACTGCTCACAGAGGCTGTTTTGGTGGTTGTAATTTCTGTGCCATAATATCCCATCAGGGACGAATCATCCAGCGGCGCAGTGATGAATCTATCCTGAGGGAAGCCAAGCTTCTGACAGGCTTGCCAGGCTTTAAGGGATACATACATGATGTGGGCGGGCCTACTGCCAATTTTCACCGTACCTCCTGTGATGAGCAGCTGAAACGGGGAACCTGTCATGGCAAACAGTGCCTGTCACCAGATGCTTGCAATCATCTGGTGGTGGACCATAGTGATTATCTGGGACTTCTTCGCAAAATAAGGGAGCTTCCCGGTATCAAGAAAGTATTTATCCGTTCCGGTATCAGATTTGATTATCTGATGCGGGCCAAGGATAATTTTCTGGAGGAGCTGTGTGAACATCATATCAGTGGTCAATTGAAAATTGCCCCTGAGCACATATCTGATAGGGTTACAAGAATAATGGGAAAATCCCGCAAGGATATTTATATGCGCTTTGTCAATCGATTCATGGCAATAAACAAACGCCTTGGAAAGAAACAGTTTTTGGTGCCTTATTTTATGTCCAGTCATCCTGGAGCAACCTTGGAGGATGCAATAGAATTAGCTGTGTTCATCAAGGAGATGGGCTATCATCCTGAGCAGGTTCAGGATTTCATTCCTACTCCGGGTACTTTATCAACCTGTATGTGGTATAGTGGGATAAACCCACTGACTGGTGAAAGAATATATACGGCAAAGAAGCCTGAAGACAAAGCCATGCAGAGAGCTCTCATGCAGTATTGGCTACCAAGGAATTACAGCCTTGTTCGCAAGGCATTGCAAAAGGCCAATCGTCAGGATCTGATAGGCTTTGGACCAAAATGCTTAATTCGCCCTGAAAGGAAACAGGGAGATGTGGGAAATAAAGCTCATAAAGGTAATTACAAAAGAAAGAAAGATAAGAAGGTGTAGTAATGCTTTGTCCATACTGTAACAAAGAGGATAGCAGGGTGATTGATTCCCGTGCTGTTGACGAGGGTCGGGCTATAAGAAGGCGAAGAGGCTGTGTTCATTGTGGCAAAAGATTTACTACCTTCGAAACAGTTGAGCAGCTTCCACTGATGGTGGTGAAGCATGATGGCAGCCGTCAGGTTTTTGACCGCAATAAGCTGCTGAATGGGCTCATAAGGTCCTGTGATAAAAGGGATAAATCCCTGGAAAGTGTTATGACACTGGCCAGGGAAATCGAACAGGCGATACGCCATGAGTTCGAGCAGGAGGTACCATCCAAGGCTATTGGCGAGATGACACTGAAAAAGCTGAAGAACTTTGATCAGGTTGCATATATAAGATTTGCATCGGTATATAGGAAATTTTCAGATATTAACAGCTTCCGTCATGAGTTGGACATACTCCTGGAGGAAGATTAATGAATGTTTTAATTGGGAGGAAGATACTTGTCCTGGCGCATAAAGGAACAGCTTAGAGAGCTTTTGGCAGATGAATCAGGGTATTATGTACATCATGACAACCGCCGTACCAGGGTGGCTCTTGCCTATCCAAATTCGTATTTTGTAGGCATGTCAAATTTGGGACTTCATATTATTTATCGCCTTTTGAATGAACGGTCAGATACAGCCTGTGAGAGATGCTTCCTGCCTGAAAAAAGACAGCAGGAGGAATATATAAAGCACAGAACAAGATTGATGACCATGGAGACCCAAAGTGATTTATCTTCTTTTGATATAGTAGCCTTTGTAATGTCCTTTGAAATGGATTATTTTAATATTCTCAAGATGCTTGAACTGGGGAAAATAAATCCTCTGGCCAGTGAAAGGGATGAGCGTGATCCATTGATAATCGCCGGTGGCCCCTGTGCTACCTTTAATCCTGAACCAATGAGCATGTTTGTTGATGCCTTTGTGATTGGCGAGGGTGAGGTCATAATGCCCTCCTTTATGGAGGTTTATAACAAAGCCAGGGTCGAAGGAAAATCGCGTCAGGAACTGCTGGATCTATTGGCCGGTATTCCCGGAGTATATGTACCATCATGCTACGAGGTACAATATGCCTCAGATGGATATGGGGCGCATTTTTTGCCCATTAGTGACGCACCGCCCAAGGTAAGCCGTCAATGGCTAAAAAACCTGGACGAATTTCCCGGGGAGACTGTAATATACACGGATAATACTGAGTTTAAGCTTCATTTGGTTGAGATAGCCAGAGGCTGTGGCCGTCATTGTCGTTTCTGCATGGCTGGATATTGCTTTCGCCGACCGAGAAACAGGTCATTGCCGGCAATTGAGAAAATGCTGCTTAATGCCAAAAAAGATGGTCGAAGGGTTGGCCTGATGGGGGCAGCCATTTCTGATTATCCTGAGATAGACAATTTGTGCAGGGATATTTTGGGGGATGGACTCAGCATGTCTGTGGCTTCCTTCAGGGCAGATTCCGTTACCTATGAATTGGTTGATTCTTTGGCAAAAAGTGGACTTAAGACGCTTACAATGGCACCGGAGGCCGGCAGCAAGCGCATGCGGGCTGTTATCAACAAGGGAATTGAGGAAGAACATCTTCTGAATGCCATGGCTATGGGGATTAAAACCGGTATCAGGAATTTTCGGCTGTATATAATGATAGGTTTGCCAGGTGAGAGTCACGAGGATATCCAGGGCATAATAGATATGGCTGTTAAATTAAAAACCTTTATGGAAGACCATGGTGCAACAGGCAGGCTTACATTAAGCATAAATCCATTTATTCCAAAGCCCTTTACCCCTTTTCAGTGGGCACCTATGGCTTCGCTGAAATACATTCAGGGAGCCTTGAAGGAAATAAATGGTGCCCTTAAAAAGAAGCATAATATTGAAATAATTGCTGAATCACCGAGGGATGCCTATGTCCAGGCTGTACTGGCCCGGGGGAACAGGAATACCGGGGTTTACCTCTGGGAGGCCTATAAAAACGGTGGCAGTAAGGGAATGAAGGCGGTACTGAGGGAACATGGTACCAGCATGGAGGAACTTGTCGGACAGGAAATTCCTCCTGATGTGGATTTACCGTGGGACATTCTGGATATGGGGTTTTCCAGGGATTATCTCCGCAAGGAATATATGGAAGCGCAAAAGGAAGCACCGGTACATACAGTTCAATGCTTTGATGGTTGTAAACGATGTGGAGTTTGTGAATGATTGTGAGGATTTTATGAGTTTTTCACTTGTATCAGGAGGGCAGAAGAATTTGTGGATTGGCAGATTCTCCATTTTTCCTGATGATATGTTTATCCATGGAATATCTACCCGTTATGGCGGGGAAAGTACTGATAGATTTGAAGCCTTAAACTTAGGTCTGCATGTTGGTGATGACAGGGATACTGTTTGCCATAACCGGGATGTATTTTTTGATGGTCTTGGACTTGTCAGGGGTAGTGGTGTTACCTGTCAGCAGGTGCATGGTTGCGACATTATGGTTGTGAACAGGGATGATATTGGCAGGGGGATGTATGCTTATGACGAATCAATTCCTAATATTGATGCGCTGATAACGGATACCCCTGAGCTTCCGTTAATGCTGTTTTTTGCCGACTGCACTCCCGTGCTTTTGGCAGACCCGGTCAGGAGGGCCATTGGGGTTGCACATGCAGGCTGGAAGGGAACAGCAGCTGGTATAGGAATGAAAACTGTTCAACGCATGGTCCGGGAATATGGTTGCAAACCGGAAAATATCCTGGCGTCCATTGGTCCTGCCATCGGACCGTGCTGTTATGAGGTGGGAGAGCAGGTACTGACCAGCTTTGACAAGACTTTTCCTCAGTATAAGACCAAAATCTTTGCTTCAGTCGGTGACGACAAATACAGGTTGAATTTATGGGAGGCCAACAGACTGCAGCTCTTGGATGCAGGGCTTGTGCAGGATAATATAGATGTGGCAGGTGTATGTACTGCCTGTAATCATAAGCAGTTTTTCTCATACCGTGCTGAGGGTGGAACAACAGGAAGAATTGCAGCCGTATTGGCAATAAAATAATGAGGTTGAGGATAGTCTTTTTCTCTATGGATATGGGATTGCAGGCCACATTATGTGGCGGGAATGTCATCTGCCTTGTATAAAGATAACCGTGCTATCAAAGGGGGATTTAAATGATAGTTGAAAATTTAGCCAAAGTCAGGGATAATATAGAGGATACAAGAAAAAAACGGTCCCCTGAAAATAGAGAAGATGTGCGCCTGATTGCAGTAACCAAAAATCATGATATTAATGAAATGCGTCAGGCTATTGATGCAGGCGTAACCGATATTGGTGAAAACCGTATACAGGAAGCCAAGGAGAAGTTTGACAAGCTGGACAGGAAGGTGACATGGCATCTTATAGGTCATCTTCAGACCAATAAGGCCAAGCAGGCAGTTAAGCTGTTTGAGCTGATTCATTCTGTAGATTCACTTCATTTGGCCAAGGCTATCAATACTGCTGCAGGAAGCATTGGCAAGGTGCAGAAGGTATTGGTACAGGTGAATTTGGCCAGGGAGGAATCCAAGTCCGGAATTTTCGTGGAAGACCTTGAGGAGCTGCTTCATGCAGTGGATGAGATGCCAAACCTGCAGCTTATGGGACTGATGTGCATAGCGCCAAATTATGAAAATGTGGAAGAATGTCGGCCGTTATTTGCAAAAATGTATGAAATTTTCAATAAAGTGAAGGAAATGACCTTTACAACGGCGAATATTTTATACTTGTCAATGGGTATGACTCACGATTATCATATTGCAGTAGAAGAAGGAGCCAATATGGTTCGGGTTGGTACAGGTATATTTGGGCCACGGCAGTACTGATAATGCCTAATTGCTTCATTTAAGGAGGAAATCGTGTGGGGAAGATAGATTCATTTTTAGAGAAAATTGGAATCAAGGACAGTGAAGAGGATGAGATACTCATGGAGGCTATTGCCCAGGAAACTGAAGGCCCGGTTGAACCAAGGGTGAAGCCGGCAGAGCCTGTGAGCTCTCGCAGTCGCCATAGTTTACATGATAGGAAGGTGGTAGGAATGGGTTCTGGCTCAACATCCATTCGGGAGGGCAGTAATGTTGCTGCCATGGCAAGCTCAATGATGAAGGTTCATGTAATTGAGCCTAAAACCATTGATGATTGTCAGCAGATTGCTAATTTTCTCAAGGAAAAGCGTCCGGTTGTCATTAATTTGGAAAAAGTAGAGGAACAGACAGCAATCCGGATTATTGATTTTATCAGTGGAACGATTTATGCAATTGATGGTGCTGTAACAAAAATCAGCCGGAATGTCTGGTTATTTGCCCCTAAGAATGTGAATATCACAGTTAGTCAGCAGAATCATGGCTTGACTAATATGCCTTGGGAAGATTAATGGTCAATTACTGAAAAAGACAGGTGGATAGAATGAGAATCGGATTTATTGGTGGTGGAGCAATGGGCGAAGCGATTTTGTCCGGAATTATTGCTCATGATATTGCAGTGCCAAAAGATATTTTTGTGTCTGAGCTGCGTGAGGATAGATGCCGTGAATTAAATGATAATTATGGTATAAATGCTTCAACCAATGCAGATTTTATAAAGACGGCAGATTTGGAACTTATTATTTTTGCTATTAAGCCTCAGGTAGCTGCCAAGGCCATGGAATCCCTGCAGGGGATTGTTCCGTCCAATCTGGTTATTGCGTCAATTGTGGCCGGTATGCCAATCAAAACCATTGAAGGGTATTTCCCTTCAAATCCAATTATCCGTATTATGCCCAATACTCCTTTATCCGTAGGGGAAGGAATGTCGGCATTTGCCCGTAATGAAAAGGCATCGGTGGAGTCTGCCGCCGGTATAAAAAATATACTGAGTGCCTGTGGTAAGGCCGTAGAAGTTCAGGAGTCAATGTTGGATGCTGTGACCGGATTGTCCGGCAGTGGTCCTGCCTATGGCTTTTTGATGATAGATGCTTTGGCTGATGGTGGCGTCGCTGCGGGATTACCCCGTCAGACTGCTATTTTGCTGGCTGCTCAGACAATGCTTGGTGCTGCAAAGATGGTGCTTGAAACCGGTAAACATCCTGATGTTCTTCGTGATCAGGTTACAAGCCCTGCCGGTACAACTATTGCCGGTGTATGTGTTATGGAGCAGCTGGGAGTCAGAGGGGCATTAATAAATGCAGTAAAGGCTGCAACTGACAGATCTAAGGAATTGGGGAAATAATATATAATATGGCAGGATCTGAACAAAGAGATAAGCTGATAAGATTTTACAAGGGAACGGAAGGCGCTGAAACAGCAGTCAAGCTGGTGGACATGGCTGAGCGGGTCAAAAGGAATCAACGATTTCAGTTAAGCGGTTTTCTTGATCCCTATGGTCAGGAAATCGCTGAAACCATTGTGGCAAACTATCCGGGAATACGGGTGGATTTCAGTGGGGGTTATCCGGGAGCGGAGCGTCAACGGGCCATGTTTATGGATGAATCCTTTGGCGGCAATCCCGGATTTGATATCGTTGTCCTCAAGGCAACCTGGAACGGACAATTTGAGCACCTTGGTCATAGGGATGTGCTGGGGGCTTTGATGGGCTTGGGGATTCAGCGCGATTGCCTGGGTGATATTATTATGTCCGGAGCTTCGGCATTAATTCTGGCTGAGTCAGGCATGGGAACATTCCTGATGGACAACCTGACTATGATTGGCAGAAGCGGAGTTACCTGTGTGGAGGATGAATTATCCAACATTGCACCTAAAGAGGAACGCTGCAAGGAAATACAGGCTACTGTTGCATCCCTGAGGGTAGATTCAATAGCCGCTGCAGGCTATGGTTCTTCCCGAAGCCGTGCTGCTTCTGATATAGCAGCTGACAAACTCAAGTTAAATTGGCAGCCTGTGAAAAATGCCTCCCAGTCTGTAAAAGAAGGGGATATTCTTTCGATGCGTGGCCGAGGTCGCATTGAGGTAGTAGAAGTCAGGGGCAAAACGAAAAAAGGGCGCATTGGTGTCCTGTTGAAAAAATACATTTAATCAATTGATAATGGGGAATTGAGTACAGCATGCTCAGTTCCTTTTTTTATGACATCCGTTAAGATAATTTTTCATAGGGACCAGGTTAATCTACAATCAGAGGTCATTTTATGTAAAGTATATGTTGGAGTTCATCTTATTCCTACTGAATAAGTCTAATTAATGATATTATTTTGCAGGAAATCAAATATTTATTGACGAATAGTTCAAGGTAGAAATCATCCACTGCTCAAGGGTTCTTACCTCGTTTTGTAAAGAGATAAACCATTATGTGCAAATGGATAAATTCAGCTTGGCTTCAGGGCTATGTTGAATATTAACGGATAGGTTTAGTTTATTGTGCTGAAGGAGGATTTGTATGCTGGTAAATACCGTTATTAAAGATCGCATTGCTTTTGTTAAAATGCAGAATGGAAAGCATTTTAACTGTCTCAGTGAAGAAATGTGCAATGACCTGATTAATGCCATCAAGGACAGCTATGCTAAAGAATGTGTGGGCATAGTTCTTCAGGCAGAGGTTAATCGCCATGTATGGAGCGCCGGACACGATATTCATGAACTGCCACAGGATGGCAGTGATCCATTGGCTTTCTATGTGCCTATGGAAAAACTGTTGCGTGCAGTTCAGGATACACCTATTCCTGTCATTGCCTGTGTTGATGGTACTGTATGGGGCGGTGCCTGTGATTTGTGTCTTTCCTGTGATATGATTGTCAGCTCCAGGAATGCTACATTTGCCATTACTCCGGCGAAGATAGGTATTCCATATAATGCCTCCGGATTGCAGCATTTTATTAATCAGTTAGGTATAAATAAGGCCAGGGAAATGTTCTTCCTGGGGAGTCCTATTTCAGCTGAGGACGCATTGAATGTTGGCCTTATTAATCATATGTCCGAGACTGATGAAGAATTGGAAACCTTATTGGAGGAGAAATTCCTGGCACCATTGCGTCGCAACAGTATTTTGTCCATAAGTGCCATTAAGAGGCAGTTCCGTATTTTGTCCAGGGCCTCCAATGTAATAAGTGCGGAGAATTTTGAGCATATCAACGCATACCGTCAACGGGTATATGCCGGTGCCGACTACAAGGAAGGCATAAACTCCTTCCTGGAGAAGCGTCCACCTGTATATAAGGGCAAGGCTTCTGATCTGGATTGATTTTCCTAAATAAACAATTGATGGTTAATGTAATAAAGGAAGTAAGCATTTTGATGATGTTTGATAAACTCACCCCTGAGAAATATTCAGGGGTGAGTAAAGTCAATTTCGCCATATGTATTTTAAAGGATATAAAAATGTGCTAAAATAGTATGGTGTTTTACAGGTGCAATTTTGATTAGATATAGGGGGAAGACGATGCTTACACCAGTAGATATTCACAATCAGGAATTTAGCCGTAGCTTTCGCGGTTACGATATGGAAGAAATAGATGATTTCCTTGACCAGGTGGTTAATGATTATGAAAAGCTCTATCGTGAAAACAATCAGCTGAAAAAGGAAATTGAGCTTAATGCCAAGGAGATTACCCAGTATCATCAGTTGGAGAAGAACTTACAGGACACCCTTCTGGTGGCTCAGCGTACTGCAGATGAAGTGACAAGTACAGCCAATGCCCGTGCCGAGGAAATCAAAAAAGCAGCCCAGCAGACCAGTGACAATATTATACAGGCTGCAGAAATCGAGGCAAAGCGTCGCCTGGATGACGCTGCACAAAAGGTAAGAGAGGCTGTTTCCGAATATGAGCGCCTTGTCAATGAAAGGCGTCAGTTTATTGCCAAGATGAAAACTGCCCTGAATACTGAGTTGGCCATTCTCAGTGATATCTCCAAACAGATGCCTGATAGTCAGGAGCTGGAAATGTTCCAGTCAGATGATGCGACAACTGATGTACACACTGATACCGAGGAGGATATGAATGTGCACGGGGATGGGGAAGTGTATTCTGAGAAAAATGACTAAATTATATTCTGACATTAAATCAGTTCCCCTGGGATTAGGAATCCTCATTTTTGTTTTGGATCAGTTGGCAAAGGGATATGTTACGGCATCGATGCATCTGGGGCAGTCTGTGCCGGTTGTTGATGACTTCTTTTATATTACCTATGTGCTTAACCCGGGAGCTGCCTTTGGGCTGTTTGAGCATCAGAGGTTGATTTTTATTTTGGTGGCATTGCTGCTGTTGGGGTTGGCTGTTTATTTTCGTAAGCAGCTCGTTCAGGAAACTGTACTCATACAATACGGAGTGGGATTGCTCTTGGGCGGTGCAGTGGGCAACCTCTATGATCGCCTGCAAAGTGGGCTTGTAGTGGATTTTTTTGATTTTCGGTTTTGGCCTGTATTTAATATTGCGGATGTAGCTATCTGTTTAGGAGCAGGTTTTGTAATGTTCGATATGCTCTTCAGGAGGGATGGGGATGATACTGAAGCTCAAGGCTGATAAGGACAATGAGAGGTTGGATATATTTCTCACCCGTATGCAGCCGGAGTTTTCCCGTTCCCATGTTCAAAAGCTGATTGCAGACAGTCATGTTACCATCGGTGGCAAGGTAAGAAAGGGAAATTACCGCCTTCATGTTGATGATGAGGTGGAATGTACTGTACCTGAGCCTCAGACCGTTGAAATATTGCCGGAAAATATTCCTCTGGATATTATATATGAAGATGCTGATATTATTGTCATCAATAAGCCACGGGGGATGGTGGTTCATCCAGCTGCCGGCATAAGCTCCGGTACCCTGGTCAATGCTCTTATGTACCATTGCAGTGATCTTTCCGGGATCAATGGTGAGATTCGTCCGGGGATTGTTCATAGGCTGGATAAGGACACCTCCGGGGTCATGGTTGCAGCAAAAAATGACAGGGCACATTTGAGCCTGGCTGAACAGATACAGAATAAAACAGCACATAGAATATATAATGCCATAGTATGGGGCAATATAAAGGAAGAAGCGGGAATAATCAAAGGGGATATTGGCCGTCATCCTGTTGACAGGAAAAAAATGGCCATAGTTCATGAAAATGGTAAGCCTGCAACAACGCATTTCAAGGTTTTGGAGCGGTTTGGCGAATTTACCTTTATAGAATGCAGACTGGAAACAGGCCGTACCCATCAAATCAGGGTACATATGACCCATATTGGACATCCGGTTGTTGGGGATCCCAAATATGGCGTTTCAAGGAACGGCAAGGTGAAGGGGAATTTTTCCATAAAGGGTCAGGCCCTGCATTCAAAAAGTCTGGAGCTGACTCATCCTGTTACCGGCAAGCAGATGATATTTGATTCACCGCTTCCTGAGGACATGGAGAAGATACTCCGAAAATTACGCAATCACAGTTAGTAAGTATATTGCATAGTGTTGGTTGGAAAGCGAGCGTGTAGCCATGACTACATTTATAGATAAGACTGTCCTTATGGATGAACAGGGGATGTTTCGTGCCCTGGTGCGCATTTCTCATGAGATTGTTGAAAAAAATAAGGGTGTAGAAAATATTGTCCTTGTTGGAATCAGGTCCCGGGGGGTTCCTTTGGCTGAACGCATAGCCGATGCCATAGAAAATATTGAAGGAAACCGCCCACCGGTGGGAGTGCTGGATATAACCCTTTATCGGGATGATCTTTCCACCCTGTCATACCAGCCTATAGTGCGTCCTACAACCATGCCTGTTGATCTGGACGGTAAGATTATTGTTCTGGTTGATGATGTCCTTTATACCGGCAGGACCATTCGCGCTGCCCTGGATGCCATAATTGATATGGGCAGACCAAAGGCGATACAGTTGTCAGTGTTGATTGACCGCGGTCACCGTGAGCTGCCTATAAGGGCTGACTATGTCGGGAAAAATGTACCTACTTCATCAAAGGAATCTGTGACTGTTAAGGTTTATGAACTTGATGAGGAAGACAAGGTGGTCATCAGGGAAGAGGCAGATTAATTTTATCAGTAACAGTTATTGGGAAATAGCTGTAATACAAGTTTTATAGGGCTAATAGGGCTACCGTTTTGGGAGCCCTTTTGTTGCATTTTGATAATGATGGTTGGGAGGTGTACTCCCATTGTGATTGTCATGGTATATATGATAATATGAGTGTTTTTTCGTTAATTCATTTTTTGATGTGCAGAATCAGGAGACGATTTTTATGAACAAAATTACTGAGGAACGCTTAATTGGAGAAAGAGCATTGTTTATGGCCCATGATGTGGAAATAAATAATTGTATCTTTGCCGATGGAGAATCACCGTTAAAGGAAAGCAAGGGCATAAAGGTCAGTCGGTCCAGCTTTCAATGGAAATACCCACTGTGGTACAGCCGTGATATTTCCGTAAAGAACAGCACCTTCTTTGAAATGGCCAGGGCCGGTATATGGTATACAAATAATATCACCCTGGAGGACATTCTCTATGAAGCACCAAAGGGCTTTAGACGATGCCAGGGGATAAAGCTGTTCAAGGTGAATTTTATCAATGCTGATGAAACACTTTGGTCCTGCGCTGATATTGAGATGCAGGATGTTACTGCAAAGGGCAACTATTTTGCCATGAACAGTAAAAACATGAAGATTGACGACTTTAATTTGGCCGGCAATTATTCCTTTGATGGCTGTGAGAATATTGAAATGCGCAATGCCAAGATGATTTCCCGTGATGCTTTCTGGAATTGCAGCAATGTGGTAGTGCGTGATTCATATATCTGTGGTGAATACATCGGCTGGAATTCACAGAACATTACCTTTGAAAATTGTACTATTGAGAGTAATCAGGGATTTTGTTACATGAAAAATGTCACCCTGAAAAACTGTCGCCTTCTCAATACAGATCTTGCCTTTGAGTATGTATCTCAGGTTGATGCCGAGATAACCACAAAGATAGTAAGTATTAAAAACCCGATTTCAGGACGCATTCAGGCAGCCGGGGTTGAGGAATTGATTTTTGATGATCCTGCCATTGACAAAAATGCTACTGAAATTGTACTTACAGAAAAATAATCCAAGGGTCGGTTTAATGAATATAATAAGTGTTATCCATAACGAAGAAAGACTGCACTGGAGGCAGGTGCTGAAATGCGTCTGGTATTTAAGTATTCCGGCTATTTTGTCCCAAATGACATATATTATTATGGAATACATAGATGCCGCCATGGTGGGAAGTATGGGAGCTGCAGCCACAGCTTCCATAGGCTTGGTTGCTCCCGTATTATGGCTTGCTTATGGAGTGTGTTCGGCAGCTGTCCAGGGCTTTTCGGTGCAGGTGGCTCAATTTGTAGGGGCCAAAAATCTGATTTATTCCCGGGATACCTTCAGGCAGGGCATAATCCTTGTGACCTGTCTGGCAATCTGCATAGGGACTGTCGGAGTGTTAATAAGTCCCCATCTGCCTAATTGGTTAGGCGGTTCCCAGGAAATATATGGAGGGGCATATGATTACTTTGTGGTATATATGTGGGGAATGCCCATTATTATGCTGCGGATTCTGGCTACCTCCATGCTTCAGAGTTGTGGGAGTATCAAAACTGCCAGTATTTTTAACAGTATAATGTGTTTGCTGGATATTGGCTTTAATGCCCTCTTTATTTTCCCGGCAGGCTATATTTCTTTTTTGTCTATTGACATTTGGCTTCCGGGATTAGGCTTTGGCGTCAAGGGGGCTGCATTGGGAACCTTGGCTGCAGAAGCTGTAACGGCCTGTATATTGATGTACCTGGCTGTTGTCAGGGAAAATTATATTCGGCAAAAGGATGGCGTTCAATGGCATATTACCCCAAAATGTGTAGGGGATGCTTTTAAAATAAGTGTTCCCATAGCTATAGAACAGGGAGTGCTTACCGGTGCAATGATTGTCATGATGCTCATAGTTTCACCCCTGGGTACGGTGGCTATTGCAGCCAATTCCTTTGGTATTACGGCAGAGGCATTCTGCTATATGCCGGGCTATGGTATTGCAATTGCTGCTACTACATTGGTGGGTCAGAGTATCGGAGCAGGAAAACCTTACTTTGCCAGAGGTTTTGCCTGGTTTTCCGTGGGAATGGGCATGGTTACCATGGGGATATTGGCAGGTATTATGTATGTTTTTGCCCCATGGGTGTTTGAATTTCTGACACCGGACATTAATGTCCGGCAATTAGGGACAGAGGTGCTTCGAATTCAGCTTTTTGCCGAACCGTTTTTTGGGGCAGCCATTGTAGGCGCAGGTGCCCTCAGGGGAGCCAGGGATACTGTCTTTTCCAGTGGAATCAACCTGGCCAGCATGTGGGGGGTTCGTATGCCATTGGCATTATATCTTGTAGGCAGTCATGGACTTCATGGCGTCTGGATGGCTATGTGCATTGAAGTATGTGTACGGGGAATGCTGTTTTTGTTCAGGGTGCACAGGCAAAAATGGAACAACAGGGGGTCAATGGTATGAATTATGATTTCGACAAGGTAATTAATCGTCGTAATACCAATTCCCTTAAGTGGGATGTGGCTGAGAATGAGCTGCCCATGTGGGTAGCTGATATGGACTTTCCGACAGCGGCACCAATTATGGAGGCTATTAATAAAAAGCTGCAAATCGGAGCTTTGGGATATTCCATAATACCGGAGGAATGGAATGAAGCATATGTCAATTGGTGGAAGCAGTATCACAATTTTGATATGAGCCCTGATTGGCTTATTTTCTCCACAGGAGTTCTCAGTGCACTTGGGTGTGCTGTCAGAAAGCTGACTACTCCCGGGGAAAAAGTGCTGATTCAGACACCTGTATATAACAATTTTTTTAACAGTATTATAAACAACGGGCGTTTTGTAGTTGAGAGTCCACTGCATTATGATGGTGGAACATATTCAATGGACTATGAGCAGCTGGACAAAGATCTTTCTGACCCACAGGTGAGGATGATGATTCTTTGTAATCCGCAAAACCCATCGGGACGAATCTGGAGCCCTGAGGAGTTGGCCAGAGTAGGGGAACTTTGTTACAGACATCATGTGATAGTCATATCTGACGAAATCCATTGTGATTTGACCGATCCTGAAAAGTCATATACACCCTTTGCGTCAGTAAATGATATATGCCGCAATAACAGTGTGTCATTGATTGCCCCGACCAAGACATTTAACATAGCAGGTCTCAATACTGCTGCTGTTATGGTACCTGATTCCTTGTTACATCATAAAATGTGGCGGGAAATGAATACCATCGAGGCAGCAGAGCCTAATTTCATCGCTGTTGAAGCAGCAGTAGCTGCCTTTAACAATGGGCGGGAATGGCTTGAGCAGTTGAGGGATTATATTTATAACAATAAAATGGTATGTAAGGAATATATTGAAAAAAATATTTCCCCAATCTATATGGTGCCATCTGAGGCCACATACCTTTTGTGGCTGGACTGTTCACGGTTTTGTGAGGATTCGGTGGAGTTAGCGGAATTTATCAGAAATTACAGCGGTTTGTTTCTGTCAGAAGGAGCAGAATATGGTAAGGCCGGGGAATGCTTCCTCAGATTGAATATTGCCTGTCCGAGAGAAGTTTTAATGGATGGACTCCAGCGGCTGGGCAAAAGTATTCGGGCCTATATTGACAGGTGACAATATCAAAGCTAAAAACATGGGCAGTGTTTCTTATCTAATAGGCAGTATTTTAAAGGATAAAAAAGACCATGAATCGGTAAGCAGTTATACTTATCATTCATGGTCTTTTGGCTTTCAGGCTATGTAACAGGAGCTAATCAGCTGTAGAAAGGATGGTATACAATACAAGCTGGAGAGCCGCTACAAATTTTGCCACCGAGGCAATGGTGTTGATAAAATCCATATCCCTTTCAGTCATGCGCATAAACCGTTTCAGGACATCATCCTTGATGTTTGGTATCTTCAGGGCAACCGAAATCTTGATGGTCTGTCGGAAGGACATGATCTGTTCGACTGAAAATACGACAATGAAGGCAATAAATAGAATGATTCTTACATAAAAATGGTTGGCAGCTGCATAGGCATAGGTATAGGTGAGATAAAAGCCTATACAGTCAAAGGCAAATACACAGGCAAACAGAATCATCATGGTCTTGCCCACAGCAGATGGCGACATCATGCGGCACATTTCCAGTAATTCATTATGAATGTCATTTCGTTCCTCTTCACTGTTCTTTTTTATAAGTGAATTATACAAGTTATATCCATTGAATAAAATCCAAAAAAATGCAAAAGCACCTGCCAGTTTCATCAATAAATCTCCTTTAAATAATTCTTATTATTACTGTTCTAAGTATACAGCAAGATTCTAATTACTGACAAGGGCAAAATATTGGTTGTCACATAGGGTATTTGCACAATTCACTTGACAAGAAGGTAAAATTAGACTAACATGAATCCGTAAACTGAATATGAACTCATCAAGAGCAGTGGAGGGACTGGCCCTGTGAAACTGCGGCAACCATTGATTATGTCAAAACGGTGCTAATTCCTGATGGCTGAGTGCCATAAGATGAGAGATTTTTAACAGCTCTCTCTTCAAGAGAGTTTTTTTATTATCAAATTATGTTACTTTATTTTATCAGGTGTTTTCATATTCCAGACCAATTTGTACAACCTTAAAGGAGGCGTTTTAATGGGTAAGCGTTTATTGTTTACTTCCGAGTCAGTTACTGAGGGTCATCCTGACAAAATGGCCGATCAGATTTCAGACAGCATTTTGGATGCTATTTTAGCTCAGGACCCTTATGGTCGTGTGGCCTGTGAGACATTGGTAACTACAGGTCAGGCGCATATTGCCGGTGAGATTTCCACTGATTGTTATGTGGATATAGCCAAGATCGTTCGTGAAACTGTCCGTAAAATTGGTTATACCCGTGCTAAATATGGTTTTGATGCAGATACCTGCGGTATTCTCGTATCCCTTGATGAACAGTCACCGGATATTGCCCAGGGAGTTGATAAGGCATTGGAAGCGCGTCAGGGTGAGGATGATGCTGATGGTGCCACAGGTGCAGGCGACCAGGGAATGATGTTTGGTTATGCCTGCAATGAGACTCCGGAATATATGCCAATGCCGATTGCTCTGGCACACCGTTTGTCCCGTCGCCTGACTGAGGTGAGAAAAAACGGAACTCTCCCTTATCTTCGTCCGGACGGCAAGACTCAGGTCACTGTAGCTTATGAAGACGGTAAGCCGGTTGCAATTGATACCATTGTTATCTCTACACAGCATGATGAGGATGTTTCCTTGGAGCAAATCCGCAAGGATCTTATCGAACATGTGGTAAAGGCTGTTGTTCCTGCAGAGCTTCTCAGTGAAGATACAAAGTATTTCATTAATCCTACCGGTAAATTCGTAATCGGTGGCCCACAGGGTGACTGTGGCCTTACCGGTCGCAAAATTATTGTTGATACATATGGTGGTATGGCCCGCCACGGTGGTGGTGCTTTTTCCGGTAAGGACCCAACAAAGGTTGACCGTTCAGGAGCCTATGCTGCTCGCTATGTAGCCAAGAATATAGTAGCTGCAGGCCTGGCAGAAAGAGCTGAAGTTCAGATAGCCTATGCAATTGGTGTTGCCCGCCCGGTTTCAGTAATGGTTGAGACCTTTGGCACCGGTAAGGTGGATGATCGTACTCTCGAGGAGCTGGTACAGAAGAACTTTGACCTGCGTCCGGATGGCATCATAAAAATGCTTGACCTTCGTCGTCCTATCTATGCTCAAACAGCAGCATATGGACATTTTGGACGGGTTGATATAGACCTTCCTTGGGAGCATACAGATAAGGCTGATGCGCTTAAAGCTCAGGCTGGTATTTAACAGAGCAGTTTATTTAGTGTATTAAAGGGGCATTCAGTTGCCCCTTTTTTATTGTTGTTGCAGCAGAAAACCTTCGGCAATTGGCTTCCGGTATTGTCAATCCAAGCTTGACAGCACTATTCAGGCTGTTTTATTTCCAAAATTACATTCTTCTAAAGCGAAAAAACATTTGACATTGTATAGCTGCTATAATAATATTATTATGCTGAAATTTAAGAGTAGATGATAAAAAGGAGCGTTGGACTCCTTTTTCTATGTGGTGGGAGGAATTTTAATACTATGAGTACTAATGAAAATTTGAGAAATATTGCGATTATAGCACATGTTGACCATGGTAAGACAACCCTGGTAGATGCTATGCTTCAGCAGAGTCATATTTTCCGCTCCAATGAGCAGGTAGCTGAGCGCGTAATGGACTCCGGAGATTTGGAGCGTGAGCGCGGTATTACAATTCTTTCCAAAAATACAGCCATCATGTATGAAGGTACTAAAATCAATATTGTGGATACCCCGGGTCATGCTGATTTCGGTGGTGAGGTAGAGCGTGTACTTAATATGGTTGATGGCGTACTGCTTTTGGTAGATGCTTTTGAAGGCCCTATGCCACAGACTAAATATGTTTTGCGCAAGGCCCTGGAACAGGGATTAAAGCCAATCGTAGTTATAAACAAAATTGACCGTCCTGATCAGCGTGTCGATGATGTATATGATGAAGTCCTTGAACTCTTTATGGAGCTGGATGCTGATGATGATCAGCTGGATTTCCCATGTATTTATGCCACTGCCCGTGATGGTGTGGCAAAATATAGCATGGATGATGACAATGACAATCTTGTTCCACTGATGGAGACCATCGTCAAGGAAATTCCATGTCCTCACGGGGACGCCGAAGGCCCTCTGCAGATGATGGTAACTACCCTGGAAGCCGATGATTATGTTGGTAAGGTGGCTGTTGGCCGTATTATCCGTGGCAGCGTAAAGCCAAATCAGGCTGTTGTACTTATGGATGGCGATTCCCAGACCAAGGCCAAGGTGGGCAAGGTTTATACCTATCAGGGCCTGAACCGCGTTGAAGTCGATGAGGCCGGAATGGGTGAGATCGTCTGCCTCACAGGACTGGGTAATGTAAGTATCGGTTATACTGTCGCTGATGCAGAGAATCCTGAAGCCTTGCCAAGCATCAATATTGATGAGCCAACCCTTTCCATGACCTTTGGTGTAAATACCAGTCCTTTTGCAGGCCGTGAAGGTCAGTTCGTTACCTCCCGTCATTTGCGCGACCGCCTTTACAAGGAGGTGGAGACCAATGTTTCCCTGCGGGTTGAGGAAACTGATTCCGCCGATGTATTCAAGGTATCAGGCCGTGGTGAGCTTCATTTGTCAATTCTTATTGAGACCATGCGTCGCGAGGGTTATGAATTACAGGTAGGTAAACCTGAAGTAGTATACAAGACCATTAATGGTCAAAAATGCGAGCCAATGGAGAATCTCACCATTGAAGTGCCACAGGAGTATATGGGAACCGTTATGGAATCCCTTGGCACCCGCAAGGCAGAGCTGGCAAACATGACTGAGGTTTCCGGGTATATGCGCATGGAATTTTTGATTCCAGCCAGGGGATTGATTGGCTTCCGTAGTGAGCTGTTGACCAATACCAAGGGTAACGGTATCATGAACCATGTGTTTTCCGGTTATGTTCCTTTCAAGGGTGAAATCCCAGGTCGTACCCGTGGTTCTCTGGTAGCCTTTGAGCAGGGTGAAACCACAGGTTACGGTATTTATAATCTTCAGGATCGTGGCACCATGTTTATTGCTCCTGGGCAGGCCGTATATGAGGGTATGATTGTAGGGGAAAATACCCGTGAAATTGATATGGATATCAATCCTTGCAAGGCCAAGCATGTTTCCAACATGCGTACTTCAGCCTCTGATGAAGCAATAAGACTGGTTCCTCCTCGTATTTTGAGCCTTGAACAGGCACTGGAATACATCAATGATGATGAACTTGTTGAGGTAACTCCGGAGAGCATTCGCCTGCGCAAGACTGTGTTGGATAAGGTTGCTCGTGGCCGTGCCAGCAAAAATGCCCGTAAAAACAGTTAATATTACTCAAAAAATATAGGACTATGGTCTTATTTTTAAAAAAAATGAAAAAAAAATGAAAAACTGCAGGACAAAACATACTAAGAACGAATATAATAGTAACTAACCATGTTGCGTATTTTTATTGATTTTGGTTTTATATTATTATATTCGTTTTAGAAATTTTAATTTGGAGGGTGGACGCAGTGGGTTTCATCACTAAACTGAAGAAGTTAGAGGATTTTTTTGCACCAATCGAGGTTGAAGACGAGCTTTATGTTGATGAAGAAGAAGAGGTAGAGGTAGAGCAGGAGAGCCGTAAGGTAGTTGGCGGTAGCAGTGTGGAGGCTGTCAAGCCGGCAGTAGCTCCTAGCAAAAAGCCGAATCTTACCCTTCATACTAACAACAGCTTGAAGGCTATCGATCTTAAAATTCAGGTTTTTGTACCACAGCGGTTCGATGATGTTCGTGAGATTGCTGATGCATTAAAGGCCAGACAGGCTGCAATAGTTAATTATGAACGTATTGAGCTTCCTGAGCAGCAGAGAATTTGTGATTTCCTTAACGGTGTTTGCTATGTGCAGGATGGTTTTTTGCATCGTATTTCAAACACTATGGTTTTGTATGCTCCTAATGGCGTTGAGATTGATGAGATCAAGTCAACCGGAGTCGCTGCTATCTGATTGCCTAAAAAGTTAGTATCTTTCCAAATTTGTAAGGCATGACTTTTGTTATGTTTGTTTTGTGGTGAATTTTTCTATATTGATTATATTGAGGTTGTTATTTATTTAACAGCCTCTTTGTATTGTTGGTTGTGTATTTGTCAATGATGTGAGACCTGGGATAATAGTAGTCCATTAGAATAATTTAACAACATTGTTCTAATTCTTTACGCTTTTGGATAGGAGATAACCAATTTAGTACCTGCATAGGAATATGGTTAGATCTACATC
>NZ_JAILFV010000173.1 GCF_024697385.1 Anaerovibrio sp. | reverse complement strand
TAACACCTAAGTCACCAAACGGAACATAAAATATACGGCTAAAGCCTCCATAAATAATTCAGTTCATCCAGTGACAAATCACCAGTACACTCCGGCATCAGAAGAGTGCCATCTGCAAAATTCTCAAACTCCTTTAACCCTCTTTGCTCCAGTAATGATTTGATTTCGGCATAATCACTCCAGAAAACCAAGTAATATATATAGCTTGATGAATCGATAAAGGGTAATTTCCCTCCCGGTGGCAGGAACATATACCTATCATCCTCCCCAAGGGCAAAATCATTTCTCAATCGGACTTCATCAACCTCCAATCCCATGAAAACCAGCTTTTTGTTTCTGCTTTTATTAAATATCTGCTGTATTTTAGAAAATCGTATTCTGGCCTGATGAAATGTATACGCCTTTGACAGATGATAGCCATTATAAATAATCCTGTCATCAATCCAGGGAGTCTGCATCAAAAACTTCAAAAAAAGTGCATAGAAGCTGTCATTGGTATTAATACCATAATCCCGGCCAACATAATGGTATATTCCTTCTTCAACCTTATTGCCACCATATCCACGGGCCCATATCACCCTGATATTGTAATTCCATGGCAAATGATGAAATACTTTTGAATAAAAGGCTATAAGAATATCATTGTCAAAATATTCCCACCGACCATTATTGGCAGACAAAAATTTAAGTCCTTTCAATAACAGACTGCCCTGCTGACGGAGAATATCCAGATTCATTAACAAGACTCCGGCATTGAATACAGTTTTTACGGAAGCAAGTCCATTTTTAAAAAGGAATGAGTCTCCCGGCTTTATATCAGCAGTCTTTCCATAATGGTCCAACACTGACCAGTCAGACACTGCTGCTATCCCGGAATCACCGGTCGGTTCAAGCCAAAGCTTATTTATATCAACATTTACTATGGTGTCAGCATCCAAAAATATAACCTTATCTATATCCCGAGGCAACACCTCCGCTATGGCCAACCTATATAAATTCACCTGAGTGTAGCGTTTTGACAGGAACCCTGCAGGTAATATGCTTTTTCCTTTTTCCAGGGTCGCTCCTATAAGCTGAGGAACATTATAAAAATTAATCTGTTGACCATGGGAATGAACCAGCGACCTGAAATTTTCCTTATTTTCCTCTGAAAGAGTATTATCATTTAATAAGTGAAAGATTACAGGTTGTTCAGTATTTTTCAATACAGAACACATTGAGGCAGCTACAAACTTACTATAATTCCCTTCCTTATCCGATAATGTATAACAGATATGTATCATCAAAAACCTCCTTACCTATGAACCATATAGTGCATATACGCAGCCTTGGTGTCTTTTTGCCTGCGCTGGCTGATAGGTATTTGCGTTCCGTCATTCATAATGAAAAAATCCTTGTCCATACGCTTTACATAATCCATGTTGATTATTATCCTATGATGACATTCCACAAAATTTTCCTTCAGCAACAGCATCTGACTGCAGCTATTATAGGAAGTCACGGTATCCATTACCCTATCATCCATATGAATACACAATTTATGCTGGGAATTTATGTTCAGATAAACTATTTTACGCATTGGTAGATTAATATCACTACCATCCATTATGACACTTAATTGATCTTCACTTTTAAGCAGCTGGGGAAAAATAAAATCCATAACTGTGAGAAAATCATCAAGGTTATCTGCAATAGGCTTCAGTATATAGCCTGCGGCAAACACCCTATAACCCTCAAGCATATGCTCCTTGCTACTGGTCAAGAACACTATGGGAACCTTTTCATCCTGAAGTCTGACCTCCTCGGCTGCTTCCATCCCTGTCATATTCACCATGTAAATATCAAATATAATAAGATTGAATTTACCTGGTTTAAAATCTTCCAAAAAGGCTTCAGCAGAGGGAAAAGTCTCCAAGGTAAAATCCGACATTAAATCCGGATACTTTTCAACTGCATATTTATTTATATAACTGACTGCTGCCTGACGATCAGTTTCACGGTCATCAACAATAGCAATATTCATAAACATTCTCCTCAAAATAATAGGTTGTGCCTAAAATTAATCCAACCTGTCAACAAAAATATTTATTCACTTTGGATAATAACGGGTATCAAGATGTGAATACCCTCTCTGTACTGAATAAATGGCACAAATATGTATTTATCTTACAATTTTATATATATCATAATAATCATAATGAATCCATAGCAAATCAAAAAGTGATGAAAAATCCCAAAAAGTGGACGATTTTTTTTCGATTTTTTACAAAATTTGCCAAAAAAACCATTGATTTTTGCAAATTAATATCATATAAATTTTCACTTTTAACATTTTGTCTGTATCTTAGGTTAGTAAAATTTTCCCATTTTTTAAAAAAAAGAAAAATTATCGCTTAATCGTATTGTATAATATGATTAAGCAGAATGGAGGTAATGACATGAGCATTTCAGCTGTTGTCTTTACAATAAAAATATTACTTATTCACCTCGCCGGGACATATCTCAGATATTTTTCCTTCAGGGAACAGATAGATGAACCATCCACAAGGAAATTCTTTAAAAATGTAGTTCTCATAAGTATACTTTTAATACCGGTTTATTATAATCTTTACACATCTACCAGCATGCTGACTGCGACCTATAAAATAATGCTCATGGTGGGCTGGATTCCCTTCCAACTGCTGTTTATGCTGACCATTCGCAACCAAAAGCTTGCCCATGTTTTTGTTTTCAGTATGTTTATGGTATGGACATTCATCATTCACAGTCTTAGCTGTATAGCTATTGCCACCTTTTTCAATGACCGTGAGGAACATGTGGTCATACAGGCAGAAGAGTTATTCTACCTGATATTTTTCCTGTTATTTTTACCTTTAGCCAAATATGTTTTTGCAGCTTTACTGCCTGCCTTTGCTAAGTTTACCCGCCCATTGCCACGGATATATCTTGCATTTCTTCCACTGATAATGACCACAGGCTATCTTACAATGATAAGTGATGCTACACTATGGCACTCTTGGGAGGAAAGAATCAGTCGTCTTGTACTGCCGGTAGCTTTCTTTATGACCTATCATTATATTATTGCCACATCAAACAGACTATATGAACAAAAGCATCTTCAGCACACGGCCAATATAATGCAGCAGGAGCTGCTATATCTGGAAGAAGCTCGTCTGCTGGCGATAGACAACCGTAAAAAATTAAAAAAGCAGCTCAGTAATCTGATTAGTGATTACGATAAGCTGCGGGAATTAATCAGCACCGGAAAAATTAAGGAGGCACAGGCTTACATCAGTGAGCAGGAGCAAATAATCTCCTCCACGGCCATTACTTCATATACTGATTATTCAATAATAAATGCGGCAATATCCATTTACCTTCAAAGAGCTCACACTACCGGAATCAATACCATACAAAAAATAAATCTTCCCCGCAATATGAACACCGACGAAAATGATTTGGCCGTACTGTTGTCAAACCTGCTGGAAAACGCATTGTTTGCCACTTCAAAAAATAACGGGCAAAAACAAATAACAATGATACTTCAGCACAACGGGGCCCAATGTGTTCTGGAAATTGCCAATACCTTTAATTCTCATCTCTATCTTGGTGAGGATGGTTTGCCAAAAACCAACTCCTCCGGCCATGGAATAGGTATGCTCTCACTGAAAAATTTTGTGAAGAAATACAATGGTTATGTTGACTTCAGCCAAAAAGACGGTTGGGTACGGCTGACCATGTATTGGGAGGATGTACCATTATGATGATTTTCGCCATTATATTAACCATTAGCCAGATTATTATTTTGTACTTCTTATTTAATAAGGAAACAAAAGAAAATATCGCTAAAGAACAGACCAACGATCTGCTAAGGCTGCGTCTTGAATCCCTAAAGCATGAAGCTATGCTGATAAATAATGACATTAACACCACCCGCATTATCCGTCATGACCTCAGGCATCATTACCGTCTTCTGTATGCCCTGTTAAAGGATAATTCTGTTGAAGCTGCCTTGGAACATATTGATAATCAAAAGCTGGTCCTGGAAGCCCTGCAGGAAAAAAATAAAGAACTGTAAATATTATTGTAATATTGATAAATAATAAGCGGACTGCATGATATGTGCCGGCCCCCAAAAAGTTAGACCATAAAATCTGGCAATTGGAGGTTGGAACAATGCAATCCGCTTATTTCATGTATATATACAATTACAATTTATTTAATGATGCAAGACCAGCTAATTTCATTACATGGAAACTACCCCATCTGTCTTGTCTTCATTCACTTCTCCCTTGACAAGCTCAGCACCGCAATGCTTTACAACCAATACGGCCAAGGTCATCAAAGCCAATGCCAAAACAAGCTGCAGTCCATCTACCATGAGTACGAAGCCACCATTCAACAGCTTGCCATATATACCATAAACACTGATAAACAAAGCGCTCATGGTAACAACGAACATGAATACCATAGGTACATAAAGCATCCAACCCTTGCGTCCGGTAGTGCGGAGGAATACAGCCAGTGCAATCAGAACCAATGCTGACAACAGCTGATTTGCAGCACCAAACAATGGCCAAATATTCATATAGCCTGCCAGACAAAGCATATAGCTCAATATCAGGGTCAATGCAGTTGAAAAATATGTATTGCCAAAGAGCTTACTCAGAGTTCCCTGCTCCTCACCTTCATTAACAGCAAAGAGCTCCTGCAGGGACATGCGGCCGATGCGGGCAACGGAATCGATAGTGGTCATAGCCAGGGCAGATACACACATTGTCATGAAGCAAACTGCAACATGCTGTGGCAGACCAAACATCATAAAGAAACCACCAACAGCGCCTGCAAAGGTCTGGAAGGGAGTACCCTGTGGCAGTACACCATCTGTTGCTGCAGAACAAACTATTACAAGAGCAACTACACCCAAAAGGGACTCAACAAGCATTGAACCATATCCTACGGTGAGCATATCCTTTTCATTGTCTATAGTCTTGGAGGAAGTTCCGGAGGAAACAAGACTATGGAATCCGGAAACTGCTCCACAGGCAATCGTGATAAACAGTATAGGGAACAGGCTCTTGCCATTAACCTCAAAGCCCACAAAGGCAGGCATATTTATAGTAGGATTAGCGATAAGTACACCTAAAACTCCACCGGCAACCATACCCAAAAGCAGGAATGATGACAAATAATCTCTAGGCTGCATCAGGAGCCACATTGGCATAACGGATGCGATAAAGCAATATCCAAATACCACATATCTCCACATATGTGCGTCAAAATACAATGGAAAAGCCATTCCACCGGCCATCATTGCCAGGAAGAGAACAAGACCAACTGCAAATTTAGACTTTTCCTTTGGCTGAAATTTGCGGATGAAAAAACCGAAGCCCATGGCTACAAATATATAAAGCATGGATATGGAAGCAGCAGAGGCATTTGGTACAGCCAGGCTGCCATCTTTGGCAAAGCCATTAAAGGTATTTGCTACGATATCAGCAAAAGCTGCTATAACCAGAAGTGTAAATAGCCAGCAAAATAGGAGAAACAGCCTGCGCCCTGTCTTACCCACATACTGTTCGATAAGCATCCCCATGGATTTTCCCTGATTTTTGACAGAAGCATAAAGTGCTGTAAAATCCTGAACAGCTCCAAAGAAGACACCACCTATCAACAACCAAAGAAGTGCAGGCAGCCACCCAAACATCGCAGCAATGATAGGACCGGTTACAGGGCCTGCCCCGGTGATGGATGAAAACTGATTAGAAAAAACAGTAAATCTTGAGGCAGGTGTATAATCCCGTCCATCCTCCAGTGCGTGTGCAGGTGTTTTGGCGTTTGGATCAATACCCCAAGTCTTGACAAGCCATCTGCCATAGCCCAGATAGGCACAGGCGAATACCACTATTGCCAGTCCTACTACCATTAAACCATTCATTTTTACTCCTTCTTTCTCTCATGATAATGAATAATGACTAGATAAAACCAACACAAAAGCCTTCGTCCTCATTTACAATGAAGACGAAGGCTTAACTCCGCGGTACCACTCCAATTATTGCATCGCTGCAATCACTTTATAACAGACCATCATCTGCCCTTTTTGATAACGGTGAAGACACCGGAGGTACTTACTACATAAAATGCGTTCAGCCCTCTGCTGACAGGTGATAAAATACAGAATGTCCTTGCCCCACTCACACCTTATTGGAGCTCTCTGAAAAGTCCATGCCTCTGCACTCGCGTCCTGAGTTATTGCATTTGTGTTGTTTTATTGTGCTAATATTAACACTCATTTTATATTCGGTCAAGTTTTTTTGTAAAATTGTAACATTTTTATTTTTTTGTCTTCTTGTAGTTTTATAATATAAGTTATATAACTATGTTATTATCTCTAAACCTAATTTTTTTATGTTATTAAATACATATGAAAAATAAACAGCCACCCGCCTAGCGGGTGGTTTTTCAGTTTCGGGCATAGCCCTTTTCTATTGGCGGCCCACAAGTGGGCTTTTTAATTGGCCTGCCAGCCACGCATTTTATATTAGCAACCCG
>NZ_JAILFV010000072.1 GCF_024697385.1 Anaerovibrio sp. | reverse complement strand
TTGGTTGGACTCAAAAACGATATATTCCTCATTATCATTATTCACCCCATCAAAGCCTTGTTTTGCTAGCAAGTCTCTTGCCTTTATACCGGCTTCCTTTTGCCCTTTATAGGTATTAAGAGCTTTGTAACCTTTGGCACTTTTTGCAGGATTTTTAATATTCAGGAAGAAGGCCCTAACATTATTACCATATCCCATTGCGTCTTCGCTCCAAGGAGAGAAGAAACTACCCTGTATATCCATAGAAGAACGGTTTTTTGAGGCATCAAATACATCAAAATTATTATCACTGCCATGGTATACAACTAACGGCTCCCCATTCTCATCAACCACCTTGGAACTCATGTTGATTTTATCAGCAATTTGTGATATATTTAAATCAACCAAATCGGAGGTGGCCGAATCAGTTTTTTTAACCTGGCTCGGCAAGTTACCCTCCGATTTTTTTAATTCCATGACTTCTATACTATAAATACTTCTTCCAGTTTTTGTATTGTTTACTACTTTTACAGTAAAAGTAGCTAAAGCTAATTCGCCGCTCTTTAACAATATAGGTGCGCTAAAGTTTTCTTTAGCTTTAATTTCCTTATTTTTATCTTCGCCGGTATAACTTAAAATTGAGTTTTCAAAAAGCTGTTTGATGTTATTTACGGCAAGCAGGTGATCTTGCAAAGTGAAACCATTTTCCATAGACTTTCTTACAGCTTCACCACTTATCAATTTTGATCTACCAGCTTTACTTATTTGGGCATCAACCATACTATTTGCAGATACAAAAATAGTTTTTCTGTATTTTTCTATTGTTTGTTTTGCCACCTCCACAGTGTCATCATCAAATGCGGGAATTGCCTTTGAATACATCTCCCAGTCACCGAACCATTCCTTAAATGCTGGTGTTCTCACAGCCAGCCACTGTTCTTCAGAAAGGTTAGTATCCTTACCATTAGGGGCCTTCATCCACTGGTCAGTGCCTTCGTATTGTTTACGGATTTCTGCCATCTGATTTTTTGCAGCCGCTCCGAGCTGGTTAAACTTGACAATCCCCAACTTATCCTGTATTGTAGAGATAGATAAAGGCGGTTGCCAGTGGGACAATGTTTCTGAGTTTTCGGAAATCATTACACTGGAGCCGCCTTTTTTTGCCCAATTATCAATTTCCGCATCAGTATCAAAAAACATTGTACCAACAAATACTCTGCCATTTGGCATAAATTCATACATTATGCCTGCATGACCTAATGAAGTATTTATCTTACATAAAACAGCTATTCCTCCATGGTACCCTCTGGATTTCATGTCTTGATATGTATAGATAAAATCCTCACTTCCATTTATTATTGCTATCGCCTGTTCTTTAGTTAACCCATGGTCGTTAATATCATGGACTATCTCCGTTGCAGGAATATCAAAATAATTACCTTTACTGCCTTGTAAATGATAATATGGCTTGTTGTTTTTAGACTGCTTGTCCTTGTTAATCTGTAATGCCTCATCATACGCTTTTTCAATATTATCTATTTTTGATTGATACATACCCTGGTTAAATCCACCCACGGTTTGGCCACCAAACTGGATAATATTTCTTTCCATATAATCCTTGGCAGTATAATTAGCGTTTCCTTTTTCCCGCATAAGCTTGGCGTAAATGTCAGCACGGCGGGCATAGATAATGGCATCCATACGGGCACCACGGGAAGCAAACCCAGGTGCATTTTTCAATTGTTCATATTTAGCACGATAAACCGAAAAGCCTTCTTTGGTCAGCCCTTCGGTTAATCTCATTTCCACACCGTTTAGTTCTTTCATCTTGTCTTTGATTTCATCAAGGGCTTTTATTTTTCCGTTGATTTCATCCAGCTTGCGGCCGCTCTCGGCAAATGCTTCGACCGGTCCCCGGAAGTCTCCAATCTGGGCATTACCTCTTACCATTTCTTCGGCCAGCTCTTCCTTGTCGGCCTTGGTCATGGCACGATAATTATGTTCTTTGGACCATTTGGAATACCACTGGAAATTATTGGTCGCACGAAAACCCTTCCCGTCCTCAGTAGGGATTACTACCGTACCATTACCGGAAGTCTCATTTATAAAATCCAAAGCAGGCTGTAAAAGCTCCATCCGTTCACTTTGGACCATTTTCATCATTTCATTCCAGCCCATAGCCGGGTTTTCCGCAAAGGTCATAATAATAGCCTTGCACATATCCTGCCGGGCCTTGCCCTGTTTATCGTTTTCATCAGCCGGGAAGTATTCTTCAGCCACAACATCAACCATATTTTTCAGCTGGTCAAGATGTTTCTGATCAGCTTCCTTTAACCGCTGTATTGTCTCTGTTGCTTCTTTTTTCATTCGGGCGATACTTTGTGCCTCTGTTTTATATGATGCACTTTCCAGAAGCTCTGGGGAGCTCTCAGCCTGGGCAAAGCATTCCAATGGAACTGCCAGTGTTCCCTTTTCTTCAATAGCAGTCTCCAGTGTTCCTCCGAAGAAATATTTGCAGCCTTGGCCACTGCCTCCAAATCCTTTCGGCCGCTTTCCTTTTCCATAGCCATTTCCGTATCAATATATACAATTTCATTCCCATGCTTCACTACTTCTTAATCAGGGTGCCAATGTTGCAGCTGTAGCCAAACGCCTGGGACATTCCTCGCCGGCCACCACACTTAATGTTTATTCCCATGTTTACCGTAACGAGGATATGACTATTGCCAATATGCTGGACAATGTAGTAAAGAAAAGGCAGCCTCCTGAATGAGGCTGCCTTATTCTTTGTTCGTCAAAATTTCGTCAAAGCAACTCTAATCTTTTTTAAATCCCCGACAAATCTGCGATAACCCCCTGAGCGTTTCATTCTTTATACTTATCGGAAGTAAAAATACAGAATTAGGGATTTTAAATGTCATGCCCTATATTCCCCTTGATTTATGCTTTAAAATTACATCATTTATTGAATGATAAAAGGAAAAAGCAAAATTTGAATTTAAGCTTTTATTTAAAATCTACAAATTCATTGATTTTTGCTCCACCCTTTATCATCGGTTCAACAAAGCTTCTGTGGAGATTTACCACAATTACATGTGGCTTATCTTCCTCAGCAACTGCCTTGGCAAAGGCATCAGCAAATTCATCCGATGTGGAAACATTGAAGGTATTTATGCCAAAGCTCTTGGCATATCCGGCATAATCCATATCATAGTCCAGTTCACAGGCGATATATCGTTCATTGTAATAAACATTCTGCAGCTGTCTAATCATTCCAAGACTGCGGTTGTTTACAATGATTGAAATAATCGGCAGGTTAAGTCGGGCTATTGTATAATATTCATTTCCGGTCATTTTTATTCCACCATCACCGGCAACATGAATTACCCTTCTTTTGCTTCCGCTATTAACATATGCCACCTGAGCACCCATCGCTGCAGGCAATCCAAAGCCCATTGTACCCAGGCCACCGGAGGTAAACCAGGTCCTTGGTTCCTCAACCCTCAGATGCAGTGCACACCACATCTGATGCTGTCCAACATCAGTAGCAAAGGCAAACTCCTTGCCGGCAGTTGCCCGGGCTATATGATTCAGGGCCCAAGGCAGAGTAAGTCTGTTTACTGCATAATCGTAAGCATATTCGGATTTCCATGATCTGATTGTTTCCCACCATTTATCCAGCTTGTGCAATGGACTGCGAGACATGAGCATTGCAAGAATCTTTTTCATATTGCCGGCAAGTCCTATGCTGCTGGCAATATTTTTATCGATTTCAGCCGGATCTATATCTATATGAATAAATTTTGTTTCGACTGTATACTTGGATAAATTACCGGTCTGACGGTCAGCAAATCGACTGCCCAGAGAAATGACCAGATCAGCATTGGCTATGGCATTATTGGCAGCCTTTTTTCCATGCATTCCGGCAAAGCCCAATACATTTTTGTGAGATCTGGGAACACCACCGATTCCCATAAGGGTATATACAATTGGTAAATCAAAATGCTCGGCAAAAGCAATAACTTCCTTGGAGGCATTGGCTGATACAACACCACCACCTACTATGATAACCGGGCGCTCTGCCTGACATATTACCTCAGCGGCTTCGGCTGCACATATTTTGAAATCAGCATCTGGTTCAGCATTCTTGGCTGAAACCTCATCCGGCTTATGGTAAGGAGCTTCATTCAGCAGTATATCTCGTGGAATATCCACCAGCACCGGACCCGGGCGCCCTTTTTTGGCAATTTTAAAGGCATCACGCAGGGTTTCGGCCAATTTTGCCGGATTTTTTACCTTATAATTGTGTTTTGTAATTGGCATTGTTACATCAAGAATATCTGTCTCCTGAAAGGAATCTCTCCCTAAAAGACCGGTATCTACCTGACCTGTAATGGCAACCACAGGAATGGAATCCATAAAAGCTGTTGCGATACCGGTAACCAGATTTGTGGCTCCCGGTCCGGAGGTAGCAATACATACACCTACCTTGCCGGTAGCCCGGGCATATCCATCAGCAGCATGAGCAGCATTCTGTTCATGAGTGACCAATATCTGCTTTATATCCTTTGCGTCATAAAGAGCATCATACAGTGGCAGAATCATGCCACCTGGATAGCCAAATAATGTATCAATTCCCTGTTCCTCTAAAATTTTTACAATAATTTGTGCTCCGTTCACTTTGACCTACCCCCATATCAGATATTGTCAAGTATCGCCTGAGTCATGGCTTCAGTATCTGCCTTTTTAAAGCCTTCATGCCATAGGTCAGCTGTACGCCAGCCAGCAGCCAAGGCATCATCAACAGCTTTTTCAATATCCAGTGCAGCCTGTTCTTCCTTCAAGGAATATCTGAAAAGCATAGCGGCTGAAAGTATGGTTCCTACAGGATTAGCTATACCCTTTCCGGCTATATCAGGTGCTGAGCCATGTATTGGCTCATACAGACTGGTAAGCTCACCAATTGAAGCTGACGGCATCATGCCAATGGAACCACCAATAACGGCAGCTTCATCACTCAGTATATCACCAAAAATATTTCCGGTGAGAATGACATCAAACTGTGTTGGTTTTACAGCCAGCTGCATTGCTGTGTTATCAACATAAAGATTGTTCAGTTCCACATCAGGATAGGCTTCTGACACTTCGGCTACTGTGCGTCGCCATAGGCGGGAGGTTGCAAGAACATTGGCTTTATCCACTGATGTTACCTTACAGCGACGAAGCCTGGCAGTTTCAAAGGCCAGCTTGGCGATGCGCTGTACCTCCGGTACGGAGTAATTCTCCAGGTCCCATGCTCTTTCAGCACCATTATGCTGTTCTGACTCACATTTTTCACCAAAATAAATTCCACCTACTAATTCCCGTACAATGACCAGGTCAACACCCTTGACCAGCTCCTGTTTTAGTGGCGAATATTCTGTCAGTGAATCAGCAACCTTTACCGGCCTGAGATTGGCATAAAGCCCCAAGCCCTTGCGTAGTCCAAGAATTGCCTTTTCCGGTCTTAAAGCTGGTTCTACACTATCCCATTTATCTCCACCAACTGCACCAAAAAGGATACCATCAGCTGCCTTACATGCATTTAACGTTTCATCAGGAAGTGGTACACCATATTTATCGTATGCTGTACCACCGGCATCCTTATAATCATATTCCAAATTCAGGGAATGCTTTGCCGCTGTTTTTTTCATTACAGCAACTGCAGAATCAGTTATTTCTTTTCCAATTCCATCACCTGGAATAACAACAATCTTTTTGGTCATGTTATTTTTTCTCCTTAATATAATTTATTAATCCACCTGCCTTGGCAATATCCTGAACAAAACCAGGTAATGGCTGGGCGTGAAATACATCCCCGGTGGTAAGATTTTCAATAGTACCGGTGGAGGTATCAACCTTCAGCTTATCTCCATGATGGATTTTCTTTACATCATCGCCTATTTCCAGCAGTGGCAGGCCAATATTTATTCCGTTTCTATAGAATATACGGGCAAAATCTGCTGCAATAACAACAGGTACACCTGCTGCCTTGATTGCAACCGGAGCATGCTCACGGGAAGAACCACATCCAAAATTCTTTCCAGCTACCATTATATCACCTTCGCTGACATTTGCAGCAAATGGTGCATCCTGATGCTCATCGCTGTCCTCCATGCAATGTGCTGCCAAATCCTTTGGATCAAAGGAATTTAAATACCTGGCAGGTATAATTACATCGGTATCGATATTATCACCATAGCGCCATACTTTACCTTCGTGTGCCATATCAATCAACCTCCTCAGGAACTGCAATCCTTCCGAGGATTGCACTGGCAGCTGCTACATAAGGTCCTGCCAAGTATACTTCAGAATCCACATGCCCCATACGGCCACGGAAATTACGGTTTGTGGTTGACACCGCCTTTTCTCCTGCTGTCATGATGCCCATATGTGCACCTAAGCATGGACCACAGGTAGGAGTACTTACAGCACACCCTGCTTCCACGAAAATATCCACAAAGCCGGCATGAATTGCATCCATATAAACCTGCTGTGAACCAGGAATAATAATACAACGGACATCAGGATGTACCTTATGTCCCTTGAAAATCTCTGCAGCCTGCTGTAAGTCTTCAAAACGACCATTTGTGCAGGAGCCGATAATAACCTGATCAATCTTTATCTCACCAATTTCAGATACCGGATGAGTATTTTCAGGAAGATGTGGGAATGCGACAACCGGAGTCAGTTTTGACAAATCAATTTTTATAACCTTATCATATTGAGCATCCGGATCAGCTTCTACAGGGGTATAATCATAATCTACCCGGCCCTTGATATATTCTTCTGTTATTTTATCATAAGGGAATATTCCATTTTTGCCACCTGCTTCAATGGCCATATTGGCAATTGTCAGGCGATCGGTCATTGTGAGCTCTCCTACACCATCCCCGGCAAATTCCAATGACTGGTATAGTGCGCCATCAACGCCTATTTGTCCAATAAGGGTGAGAATAACATCCTTGCCACAGATATTTTTTGGTTTTTTGCCTGTCAGTTCTACCTTTATCGTCTTTGGTACCTTAAACCAAGCTTCGCCGGTAGCCACGGCAACGCCAAGATCAGTGGAGCCCACACCTGTAGAAAAAGCATTTACTGCACCGTAGGTACAGGTATGGGAATCAGCGCCTATAATACACATACCTGGGGCAACGATACCTTTTTCCGGAAGGATAACATGCTCAATCCCTACCCGGCCAACTTCAAAATAGTTTTTTATTTTATTGGCTTTGGCAAAGTCCCTGACAGTTTTGGCAAGTCCTGCAGCCTTAATATCCTTGTTTGGTGTAAAATGGTCTGGTATCAGGGCAATTTTACTGTTATCAAATACCGGCCGTCCAATCTTCGCAAATTCCTTGATTGCCGGTGGCGCTGTGACATCATTGGCCAGAACCATGTCCAGTTTACAGGTAATAAGCTGGCCTGGTACTACAGACTCAAGACCGGCATGGCGGGCAAGAATCTTTTCGGTCATGTTCATTCCCATAATAATATTCCCTCCTAAATATTTTACAAAAATGGACTGAAGAACTCAGTCCATTTTTGTAAATATTAATACACTGACTAATATGAGCTTCACTCATATTAGCTTTACTCATTTTCCCTGAAATTAGCTGAAGCTTACTCAATGTTTCATGTGAGGGAGAACTTCCCTGCCGGCAAATTAAGTATAGCTTCTTTCATATCAGATAGATATGTGCTGTTGATAATAACGGCTTACACCAAAACAGGAGTAAGCCGTTACCATTGTTATCTTAATTTTTTATCCGAAAATCAGTCCTTGGACAGATCGTCGCCATCTTTAAGCCATGACATCATGCCACGGAGCTTGGCGCCAACCTTCTCAATCTGATGCTCAGCATTGATGCGTCGCATAGCATAGAAGTTAGCCCAGCCGGCAGAACGGTTATCGGTAAGGAATTTGTTGGCAAAGGTTCCATCCTGGATTTCCTTCAGAACCTGTTCCATTGCCTTACGGCTTGATTCATTGACAACTCTTGGACCTGACACATAATCACCATATTCAGCAGTATTGGAAATAGATTTACGCATTTTTGCCATACCGCCTTCATACATGAGGTCAACAATGAGCTTCATCTCGTGGAAGCACTCAAAATATGCAATTTCAGGCTGATATCCTGCAGCAACAAGAGTTTCAAAACCATTCTTGATAAGGGAGCATACACCACCGCAAAGAACTGCCTGCTCACCGAAAAGGTCAGTTTCAGTTTCTTCCTTAAAGGTAGTCTGGATACAGCCGGCACGAGTACCACCAATGCCACGGGCATAAGCCAATGCCAAATCAAAAGCATGACCTGTAGCATCCTGCTCTACTGCAAATACATCAGGAACACCGCCACCTTCTGTAAAGGTACGGCGTACGAGATGCCCCGGACCCTTTGGTGCAACCATGAATACATCCACATCAGCAGGAGGAATGATCTGCTGGAAGTGAATATTAAAGCCATGGGCAAAAGCCAATGCAGCACCTGGTTTAAGGTTTGGTGCAATTTCATTTTTATATACATCAGCCTGCTTTTCATCAGGAATCAGAATCATTACGATATCTGCAGCAGCTGTAGCTTCGCCGACAGGCAAAACCTTCAGGCCCTTGCTCTCTGCTACCGGCTTTGATTTTGAGCCTTCATACAGACCAACAATAACATTCAGTCCGCTTTCCTGAAGATTCAGGGCATGTGCATGTCCCTGGGAACCATAGCCAATAATGGCAACGGTCTTATCCTTGATAACTTCCCATTTAACATCCTGATCATAAAAGATTTTTGCCATAATACTCTCTCTCCTCACAATATTCTTGTATAGTATGCTCCCCACGCTCCAGGCCTGTAAGGCCAGTCTGAATTACCTCAAGTACCTTATACGAGGACAGGACCCGGTTAAAGGCCTTTACCTTGTCTTCACTTCCGGTAATCTCAAAGATCAGAGTCGTGGGCTGAACATCAATAACTCGGGCTCCGAAGAGCTCGGCCATTTTTAACACATCTAATCTATTGGTATCGTCTGCCTGTACCTTGATAAGTGTCATTACCCTATAAACGGATGATCCGTCATCCAGGCGTTTCACCACTTCAACATCAGGCAATTTTCCGAGCTGTTTGATTACCTGATCGATGATATATTCATCGCCACGAACCATAACAGTAATACGGGAAAACTCACTTGACTCGGTTTCACCCACAGTCAGGCTTTCAATATTAAATTCCCGCCTGGAAAACATACTGGCAACGCGTACCAATACACCTGGCTGATTTTTTACCAACACGGATAAAACATGTTTCATAAAAATCTCCCATAAAAAAAACCCTATTGCCTTACGGCAACAGGGGCGAAAATCGCGGTACCACCCTGCATTATACTCATGGCCTGTCATGAACAGAACCTTCATTAACGCTGAAACACGCCGATGCCTCCTGTATTTAACACTCGACATCGGAGCTCATGGGTGATGTCCGAATATTGTTTAATACCGGCTTCCAGCAACCCGGCTCTCTGTAAAAAAACTGATATCCATATTCCCAATCATTGCCACTTTTGTATAATTATTTCGTTAAATTTACAACCTTGTAAATATGTGTATATTATTGCGCTTTTAAATCCTTTTGTCAACATATTTTTGCTTATTTTTTTATATGTTTAGTACATTTTTGTAAAAATGTGCAGTAGAAATGAACATAAGTATCTAAAATGAAGGCATTTATTTGAAAGCAATTTATTAAATATGTATCTTAATTGATACCATTTTTGATTGGCTAAAATAAAAACTGTACTTTATTCAATGAATAAAGTACAGTAAAGCACGAAATATTTAGTATGTCCACCTTGTATAAGGATTTTTGATCAGGTTGGAATTGTAATACCTGGAATCATCTGACACTTCCCGAATTATCCATGGAGGAAGCTCTACCTTCTCATCTGGAGCTGACAGCTCAACTTCAGCCACAATAAGGCCTTCATTGTCGCCAAAAAAGACATCTATCTCCCATATATGCCCCTGGTATTCTTCAATATATCTTTTTTTTTCAATAAGTGGCTTCAGACATAGCTTATCCAGCAGATTGGCAGCATCGATATGAGGGATTTCATATTCCATTTCCAAGCGGGAAAGCCCCTCGTTGGCTCCTTTTATGGTAATATACCCCCTGTCTCCCCTTGTCCGTATGCGGACAATACGGTCCTTATCATCGGAAATATATCCCTGCCTTATTGAAAGACCCTTATTTGCAGGAACCCACTTATTTCTGTCCACAAGAAACTTGCGCTCAATTTCAACACCCATTACTGTTCTCCGATAATCCTTACCTCAGGATATAATTTAACGCCTTTTTCCTTGTATACCCTGTCCTGTACCTCTTTTATAAGGTCTAGAACATCCTGGGCGGTGGCATTTCCGGAATTAACCACAAAGCCCGCATGCTTATTGGAAATCTGGGCTCCACCTACCTGTAGGCCCTTGAGTCCGGTACTGTCAATAAGCGTTCCGGCGTAATAACCCTCAGGACGCTTAAAGGTACTTCCGGCACTTGGCATTTCCAATGGCTGCTTGCTCTCCCGGCGGCGGGTGTAATCATCCATCTTTGCCTGTATTTCTTCCCTGTTTCCGGGCTTTAGCTCCAATGTTATCTCAGAGATAGCCTGTCCGTTTGCCTGGAATACGCTGTGACGGTATCCAAAATTGAACTCATCCGGCCCATAGGTAAGAATCTTTCCCGTCTGGGTTACGGTTTTTACTTCGGTAACCACATTTTTCATTTCGCCATCATAGGCTCCGGCATTCATGAACACAGCACCACCGAGACTGCCTGGAATTCCAATGGCAAACTCCATGCCGGTAAGGCCATTATCGGCAGCAAATTGTGATACATGCTTTAAGTATGCACCTGCACCGGCAATAATCTTATTACCTTCACATCGCTTGTATGACATAGGTGCATGAAATTTAATAACAGCACCTCTAATTCCCTTGTCAAGCACCAATACATTGGATCCATTACCCAATATATTGAAGGGAATATCATATTGGTTTAACAGCTTAAAAATAATAGTAAGCTGCTCCATATTTGACGGAAAGATAAGATAATCCGCCGGACCTCCAATATTAAAGGTAGTATGCTTGCTCATCGGTTCATTTATATAAAACTGCTCTTCAGGCAGAATCTTGCGAATGTCATTAACGAAATCCTGATTAATATCCATTATTATAATTCTCCAAACTAAAATAATATACAATAACTAATACATTATAACCCTATTTTGATTTATTTTCCATAGATGATAAATATTTTTATGACTTGGACAAAGGTACCTCCTTCCTCTTTAGGTGGAATACATCTTTTTCCTCATTATATAATTGTTTCGTTGTTGTTGAATCTAATTTATTGTATAATTAAATTTGTGCATTAAAAACCGCAAAGGTGATTATATTAATGAAGAAGTTAAGAAAACTGTTGATAATTTTTATATCCTTTTTGTTGTTAATAAGTTGTTTTACTACATTATGTATATATCTGACTGAAAAAACAGACCTGTTCAATCTAAAGGATTTCAATATAAAAGCTCAATTTACTGAAACAGATGGCAAAATGGTCATGACATGGACACGATATCCATATCCTTGTTTCTATAAAATTGATGTATATTCCAAAACTACCGGCAAAGTGCCCGACAGTGATGAATACCATCATCTGAAATCGGATTATACCTTTTCTGATGTATATGATGTTCCCACCACTGCTATTCCAACCTATTATAGGGTTACTGCCTATGGAATATTCGGTCAGCTTTCCTCAAAGGAGCTTTTTGTTCCAAATCCTAATTATAATAATCCTATCCGACCTATTCCCATATTCAAATATACAAGGGAGCATCCGGCCAGCCTCATTCCTTATCTGGTATGGCACAGTGTTCCTGATGGCGTGTTATATGAGTTCGAGCTTTTGTCCGGACCGCCTGATGTTGAAAATAATGTCGAGCTTTCCAAGACCAACCATTTAACCTCCACGCAGCAGGTATTTACCAATGGGGTGCAATTTGACCTACGGCCATATGCCAATCAACCACAGTTGTACTGGCGGGTAAGGGCATTAAATCTTCGCAAGGAACCTATAGGTGTATTTTCCACGGCAGAGCCTATTGTTATTAAGGCAGATGAGCCAATCCCCAATAAGCCGCTCCTCAATAACTTTGATGTAATGCCTGGATTTTCTCAGCCTGTTTATCCTGTGTATCACTGGATTCCAATGTTTGGTGCTGACAGGTACGAAGTTGAATTATTGGCAGAACCGCCGGCTGAAGAAAATAATACCACACCTACACCAACCAGGGCATGGGCCAAGGTGGTTACCAACTCTTTCAGCTGCTATGATGAATATCCAAGATATTATTCCGGTAAGTACTATTGGCGTGTAAGGGCCCTTAGTGCCAACGGGGAAACAATTGGGGTGTATTCTGATACATCTACCTTTGAGGTTAAGCCTCATCTCACCCGTCCTTATGCTGCCGTATTTGGTGATAGCATTACCCATGGAGGTGGAGCAGTATCCTTCTCCCCTTCCAGTATGGAATACAGCTATACAACTTATCTGGATTTTCCTGCCATCAATATTGGCCGAAGCGGTGATACATCCAAAATGTCTCTGGCTCGCTTCGATAATGATGTCCTGCCAATCAGGCCTGTTAACCTGATAATTCTCACTGGTTCAAATTGCCTGAGGGACAGCTCTGTTTCAGCGGAAATGGTTATCCATGATCTTGAAGGTATTTATGAAAAGTGCGAGAAAAATGATATCAGACCGATATTACTGACTCTGCCACCTATTAATCCACCTAATATTATGCTGGCTTTCCATACCCCTACCGATCCATTTTGGCTGTTGAAAATGCAGAGAATCAATGCTTACATAAAATCAAAACCATATTATATTGATTTGGAACCATATTTTTATGATACAACCCATACCATCATGGATCCGAACTATGCCAATGATGGTCTGCACCCTGATATTATGGGTAAAATGCTCATGGCGGAAATCATAAATCAGCATAAGGATATGCTGAAGGATTAAGGAGGATTGCTGTGGATATTGATTTTTCAAAAATAGGACTGGGATTACTGCTTTTTTTCATTTTTGCTTTTGGCTTTGTCAGGTCATGGGGAAATAATCGTAACAATCCACCAAATAAATAATAAGATATTAATAGAGGTACAATAAAACGCAGAAGCATTTTGTTGTACCTCTTATTTTTATCTGCACCCGCAGACCTTTTTATATCAGTATTTTGCCGGATTAACCTTTATCAGGTATTATCTGTAATTCACTTTTTGTATTGCTTACACGCATTCCGGGTGGAACAGATGAAGTAATGAAGCAGCTGCCGCTTATAATGCAGTTATCTCCTATTATTGTTTCTCCACCTAATATTGAAGCATTGGAATAAATGGTGACATTATCCCCGATTGTCGGATGACGACGAAGACCGCGAAGCCCCTGACCTGCTCTTGTGGAAAGACCACCCAGTGTAACCCCCTGATAAAGCTTCACATGATTTCCAATAACTGTAGTCTCACCTATAACAACACCAGTACCATGATCAATAAAGAAATATTCCCCAATCTGGGCACCAGGATGAATATCAACTCCGGTTCTGTCATGGGCGTATTCTGTCATTATTCTTGGTATCATTGGTACCTCCAGCTTATACAGCTCATGGGCAAAGCGATTCACCATAATTGCATAAAAGCCCGGGTAGGAAAAAATGATTTCATCAAAGCTGGTAGCGGCAGGATCACCATCAAAGGCGGCCTGAATATCCTTTTTTAGATATTCACGAATCCTTGGCAACGAATCAATAAACACACCTACTATTGCTTCAGCATGCTCCTGTATTGTATCTGCTGGTTTATTTTTAAATTTAGGGAGCTGCTGCAGACAGACAGCAATCTGTTGGGTAAGGGCGAGCACTACCGCAGACAACCTGGCACCCATTTCATATCGCAGATAATAACTGCCCGGATTTTTCTGGTCAGCAAAATGTGCAGGAAAAGTAATGGCTACCAAATTATTAAGTATTTCAATAATCACATCACGGTCCACCTGCATATGTTCAAATAGTGTACTGGTCTTATGCGCTTCCAGTACATCCATAAAAATACTATCAGTAATGTTCTGTATTTTTTCATCCATGACTGACATATGTTATTCTCCCCTCTGATACATATATAGTCCATTTTCCGGTGCTATTACGGAAATTTCATAATCAATCGGCATAGGATTAATTCTACAATACTTTTCCACCATTAGCAAATCAGCATCCTGCAAAGAATTATATCCTTTTGCTTTTTCCAGTTAGAGTGCTCTTTTACCTGGCGCACATAAAACCGCTGCCAGTAGTTACTGACAGCGGCAAAATAGACTATTGAATGGCTCAATGGCCAATCGAGTTACATTCCCTTACCGGAATTATTACTTTTTCCTAACCTCAAATATATCCAGCTTAAACTGATGGTCATGCCAAATACACAGAGACTGGCCAGGAACTGAATATAATCAGCATAATAAAGCACTGAATAATCCTTTAATACCAAGGATATAATGTTGATTCCTGAAGCAATAAGCAAGGTATACAGACACTTCTTCTCAAATGGTTCGATTACTGTGGCATCCTTGCCATATGAATATGCCATTACTGAAAGAAAAAAGGTAATAAATGACAGTAAGGCACCCAAGTGACCAATTAACATCCTATATAACTCCTGTTAAACAATTTTTGACCCGTCGTATACTTCTCCACCTACATCAAGGCCCAGACCGTATTTTTCGGCCCATTCGGATTTGTATTTCACAGCCTGTGCATGAATGGATTTAAAACCATTTTCATCAAGGGTCTTCTTGACCTTAGCAGGACATCCCACAACAAGGGAATTTGGTGGTATTATCGTGCCCTTGGTTACCAAAGCCCCGGCACCTACAATTGAACCACGGCCAATTACAGCGCCATCAAGAACTGTAGCTCCCATTCCAATGAGACAATAATCCTCCACCGTACAGGCGTGAAGTGTTACACTATGGCCAACAGTGACATAATCTCCGATTATGCAGCCATAGTTATCAGCAACATGAAGGCAGCTGTTGTCCTGAACATTGCTATAACGGCCCACAACAATTTTATTGATGTCTCCACGAATCGTAACATTCGGCCATACGCTGGCATATTCCTTCAGTTCTACTTCGCCAATCAAAACGGCAGTGCTGAAGGCATAAGCTTTTGGATCAATTACAGGATATTTACCGTTAAATTCATAAATATAATGCTTGGCATCCTGTTCACGCAGCTTCACATATTCCATAATATAACACTCCTTTTTATTTAAAGATCATACAATTTGTATTATAACGCCATTTATGAAATTTTACCACCGATAATGAAACAACATATACCTTCAAAATCCAAAATACTGTGTAAGCATAAGCACCAAGGGTGCTACAATCAGTGCCGGCAAATAATTGATAACCTTGAATTTGGTCAGCTCCAGCATATTCAGGCCCAAGGCGAGGATAAGAAGACATCCGGTACAGGACATTTCATCAATTACAGCATCTGACAAATATGGGGCTATATACCCTGCCAGTATGACAATACCACCCTGAAACAGAAATGTAAAAGCCGCGGACCCCATAACCCCGACTCCCATTGCTGCAGTAAGCATTATACCAGCCACAAAATCCAACAGGGATTTTGTATAAAGCATCGTAAAATCCGATCTAAGTCCTGCATCCAAAGAACCTACTATAACCATGGCCCCCACATTCATTATAAGGCACGAGGTAATAAAGGCTTCAGTCAGCTTTGAGGAATTGCCCTTGCGGGCAAATTTCTTCAGCAGATTATCAGTAAATCTGTTAACATGGCCATCTGCATCAAGGAGTTCTCCAATGGTCAATCCAATGACAATGGAAACGATCAGGATAAGTATATTATCTTCCTTTATGGCTCCCTGTACACCTATTATAACGGTACATAGCCCCAAAGCCTTTATAATGCTGCCAGAAATATTTTCCGGAAGACCTTTCCTGATTATAAGACCTATTATAACGGCAAAAATAATTGCCAAAGTATTTACGATAACTGCAAACATCACATTACTCCTTCAAAAAAAAGTCATATTGCTATTATAACGCCATTATTTGATTTTTACCACAGGAAAAACTTGCTATAAAATACTAAAATGCCCCCTTTACTGATATGTAGTGACCCCATAAAGTTAGACCTTAACGGTAGTAGCAATTATTTGCTGCTACCGTTTTTTATGCTGCGGCATGACGTAAACGGTAGGCGACTGGGCTGAGCCATCCCAGCTTAGCTTTGATTCTTTGTTTATTGTAGT
>NZ_JAILFV010000145.1 GCF_024697385.1 Anaerovibrio sp. | reverse complement strand
ATTTGCTTCATTATGGCCATAAACGCCTTTTGGAAAGGGCCAAGGCATTGGGGGATTATCTTATAGTGGGTGTCACTGCAGACAGTTTTGATAAAAGCCGCGGAAAAATCAATGTTCAGCAGTCCTTGATGGAACGAATAGCAGGCGTACGCGAAACGGGCCTGGCTGATGGAATTATTATAGAGGAATATGAGGGCCAGAAAATAGACGATATCCGACGGTATGGTGTGGATATTTTTACCGTTGGGTCAGATTGGGTGGGTAAGTTTGACTATTTGGAGGAATACTGCAAGGTAGTGTATTTACCAAGGACCGAGGGGGTATCCAGCTCCCAGGTCCGTTCAGAAAAACGGAAAATTGCTATCAGGATTGTTGAAGATAAAGGATTGGGAAACAAGATTCGTCGTGAAAGTGATTATGTTAATGGTGTAGAAGTGCTGGATGACGGATCCAATGTTGGGGAAGATGCCATTTATTTGTTTTCTCAGCCAGAACGGCATTATGAACTTATAAAAAAAGCTATCCATGAAGGAAAGCATGTTTTATGTGAATCCCCTATAACTATGAATGCCGTCCAGTGTCAAGAGCTTTTTGACTTGGCGAGAAATAATAATGTAGTTTTGATGGACGCACTTAAAACTGCCTATGGAACAGCTTATAATCGCTTGTTGCTTTTGGTAAAATCCGGGGCTATTGGCAAGGTAATATCCGTGGATGCTACCTGCACCAGTTTGATGCGAAATTATGATACAGCAAATCTAAAGGGTATATGGAACAGTATTACCGCCTGGGGGCCTACAGCTCTATTGCCGGTGTTTCAGCTTTTGGGGACGGGCTATATTGACAAGCACATCGTTTCCTGCTATGCAGATGAAGCCAAAACCTTTGATGGGTTTACCAAGATAGATTTTATTTATTCCAATGCTGTTGCGTCAATCAAAGTGGCAAAAATGGCCAAATCTGAAGGCAGTCTTGTGATTACCGGTACAAAGGGCTATATTTATGTACCTTCGCCATGGTGGAAAACTGATTATTTCGAAGTAAAGTATGAGGACCAGAATATGAATAAAAGATTTTTCTACCAGTTGGAGGGTGAAGGAATAAGGTATGAATTGGTAGCCTTCAGCAAGGAGATAGAGTCTGGTATAAATAACAGTTATGTCAGTGAAGAAATATCTGTAGCCATAGCAAAAGTCATGGAAGATTGGGCTGATGTCACTGATAGTATTTCTTTATAAAAGGTGTGAGTATAGGTGCAGGGGCATTACAAGAAAGAAATTTTAATAAAAATAGACAATATACATAATGTTGTACAGAAAATGCTTACAGAAAACCAGAAAACAGGGATAATACTGGATGATATCTCAGATGAAATTATTAGTATAGGCGAGTTGCTGGTTAATTATGGTGGGTTAGGTGCAGCACTTATTGAAAAGCTGGAAGAGCCTGTAGCTTTAATAGAAAAAATCAGGCTGGCCCATGAAGCCGGCAAGTCGGTTCGTATGTCTGTTGATAGGCTGTTGTCAAAGCTAGTGGAATTAAAAAATACTATATGCCAGCAGCTTCCTGAAGATAAAAAAATGGTGTTTTTTCTTCCGTATAAGGCTTCAATGTGGGATAGCCTGGAAAGTGTTTGGGAAAGGGCCAGGGATGAGGGTGATTGTGATGCTGTAGTAATGCCTATACCATATTGTGACCGTAATCCAGATGGCTCTGCAAAAGAGTGGCATTGGGAAGGAAATGAATTTCCTGAATATGTACCAATAACAAATTATCAAAATGTGGATTTGGCAGCGGTACATCCGGATAAAATATATATTCATAATCCATATGATGCTTATAATCGGGTTACCTCAGTGGCACCGGAATATTACAGCGATAAGCTGAAAAAGTATACTGATCAGTTGATATATATACCATATTTTATTTCAAATGAAGCAGGGGCTACCCCAGAATGGGCGGAACGCCATGCCAGAATGCCGGTATATGTAAATGCGGATATTATAGTTCAGCAATCTGAAAAAATGCGGGCTATATATATCCAGGCTTTAGTTAATCTGTATGGGGAGGATACTCGCCATATATGGGAGAAGAAGGTGAAGGGATGGGGGTCTCCAAAGCTGGATAAGGCGCGTCATACCAAGAAAGAAGATCAGGATATCCCGGCAGATTGGCTGGCAAAGATAAAAAAAGCAGATGGAACATGGAAAAAGATAGTCATGTATGGTACCGGACTTGGAAAAATGCTGGAGTCCGGAGAAAAACTCCTGGATAAAATAGAAAGCGTGTTGAAGTTCTTTTATGGTAAAAAAGGTGATGTAACCCTTCTATGGCGGCCCCATCCGCTGATACCAGCTACATTGGGGTCAATGAGGCCAGAATTATCAAAGCGTTATACTGCTATGGTAGAAAAATATAAAAAGGAAAACTGGGGTATTTTTGATGATACAACAGACTTGAACAGGTCCATAGCCATTTGTGATGCCTATTATGGGGATGACAGCAGTGTTATACAGCTTTTTCAGGGAGTGAAGAAGCCTGTTATGGTAGAAGATGTGGATATAATGAATGGGTAATAAGGTGATGAGGATAAGTGCATATAATATTTATGAATGGTGGATTGGGCAACCAGATATTTCAGTTTATGTTTTACCATTGGTATCGGAAGCTGCTCCCTCAAGTGGATGTTGTTATTGATGATGGAAAATTTTGGGGTGATGATGTTCCCCATCATGGATATGAGCTTAAACGGATATTTAACCTGGATTTGCCAATGCTGAGTCAGAGATTTAGCCCGGAAGTGTGGCAATATATGATAGAATTGCGCCAACAGGGAACAGATATTCCTGAACAGCTTAGAATGAATGGTCTTCCACTTAGGGCGATTAGGGAAAAGGGAATAACCAATATAAAATTTAATGGTGATATGCAGGAATTTGCAGTAGGAGATTCTTTGGATATAGATATAAATGACAATATATATTGGCATGGCTATTGGCTATCAAGCAGCTTTCTCAGTCAAGCAAAAGAAGAAATAATGGCAGCCCTTCAATTTCTGCCATTTGATGATGAGCTTAATCTTCAGCTTCAGGCCAAGATTATCCAAGCCAGTGAGCCTACTGCCATACATATTCGTCGTGGCGATATGGCTGCAATGGGGTGGTCTGCTCAGCCGGAGTATTATCAAGGATTGATCAGATCCTTTGATGCCAGCCATAATGTATCCTTGTATCTTTTGTTTTCTGATGACATTGCCTGGTGTGAAGACCATGCAGCTGAATTGGGCTTATTGGATATAGCGGAACGATTGCTGGTAGTAGATAATAATCAAGAGGATGATTATTGGCGTGATCTGCAGCTGATGTCATTATGCAAGAATAGGTTGTCTGATCGCAGTTCCTTCAGCTTATTGGCAGGTTTTTTGTGTAATTACCCGCAGAAGGAAGATTGGAACAATTGGGGAAGCTTATGAAACAAGATATCATAATATTTATGTATGGCTTGGGCCATAATATTTTGGGGAGAGGTTTTCTGAACAGGGTAGGAATTTTGCACCTTTAGAATATTTGGATAACAACCGATAAAATATTTAGAAGAATGTTTATTTATGCAGAGATATGTTGGTGAAAAATGCAAAAATATGAAAATCTTAAAATAACAGTCGCAGGAACAGGTTATGTAGGATTATCCATGGCAGTGCTATTATCTCAGTATCATGATGTGATAGCTGTGGATGTAATAGAGGATAAAGTCGATAAAATTAATAAAAAAATCTCTCCTGTACGGGATGAATATATAGAAAATTATTTAAAGGAAAAGCCTCTTAGATTAACAGCTACACTGGATGGTGTCAGTGCATATAAAGAGGCTGATTTTGTTGTGATTGCAACACCAACAAATTATGACCCGTTAACCCAGCATTTTGACTGTTCATCAGTAGAGGCTGTTATTGAACTGGTTATACAAAATAGTGACACTGCAGTGATGGTGATAAAAAGTACAATTCCAGTGGGCTATACAGAACGAATAAGGGAAAAGTTTGGAACCGATAGAATCATTTTTTCTCCGGAATTTCTGCGGGAATCCAAGGCATTATATGATAACCTCTATCCT
>NZ_JAILFV010000135.1 GCF_024697385.1 Anaerovibrio sp. | reverse complement strand
GGACATTCCCAGACCGGTACCTTCAATCTTATTTCCAATACTGTTTTTTTCTCTGGAAAAAGCATCAAAAAGCTTTGGCAGGAACTCCTCAGATATTCCTATACCGGTATCCGATATGGTTGTCCGGTAAAGAGCCCAGCCATCGTGATCATATGGCAGCTCCTCCACTGACATATTCACCCTGCCACCAGATTCTGTATATTTATAGGCATTGGTTATAATATTCAAAAATACATCCCTCAGCTTAACAGAATCACAATATATATGTGAATGTTTAAGATGGATATCCTTGGTAAAAATAAGTCCCTTTTTCTCCATCATTGGCATAAATACAGAATGAAGGTAGTCCATGAAATCATAGGCATCCCAGACAGCTTCATCCATTTCCAGGGTACCCTTTTCAATCCTTGCCATTTCCAATACATTGTCAATAATAGACAAGAGCACCTTGCTTACTTCATTCATTTTCAACAGATAATACTCACGCCGTGAAGGATCTTCCTGATATTTTTCCAGCAGATCCCTATACCCCATTATTGCATTCATAGGTGTCCTGATATCATGGGACATATTAAACAGGAATGCTGTCTTGGCACGGTTTGCAGCCTCAGCGGCCTCTTTTGCCGCCCTGAACTGTTCCTGCTTTTCCCTTTCAGCTATAACAATATCAGTAATCTCGCGGAACCCGGCTACTATTGCAGGATTACCGGATTCATCATTCAGACGCAGATAATTCCCCTGATAAAAATGACGCTGTCCGTTACCATCCACCTGGGCAAATTTAATGCGGTACATCTCCTTTGAACTGACCTGCATCACCAAATTTTCAATCTTTGTAATCCGGTGTATCCTTTCCCGGTCTTCAGGAGCCACATAGTTATCGATATATTCATCCATTATATTCTCATAGCTTTTGCCGGCGATGCGATTCTCAATTTCCTGATGAGTATATCTTGTATTTTTATGGCGAATAACACGCATGGTGTGTTTGATGACATTGATTACATTAACAGACAGATAATCCTTGGAAAAAATATCAAAGATCCTGGTATGCAGCTCCAGATGCTTCTGCTTGGAAATATCCTTGGCCATTCCCAAAACCTGTTTTGGATTACCGGCCTTATCAAAAACCCTGCGCACTGAAATATGAACATGCCGAACAGACCTGTCCTTGGCATACATGCGAAATTCCTCCTCATGTACATCCATAGGATCTGCTATATGCTTCAATACCTCCATGGCATCCAGAACCAAGCCCTGATCCTCAGGAAGAATGGAATTAAACCAATTTGGCCAGGTTGCCGGAAACTCTATTGAGCTGCTGTACCCAAGCATTTTCCAATATGCATCATTCCAGGAAATAGCTGCGACCTCACCATTATCAGTATAATCTATACGAAAGCGTGCGGTCTGATCAATATCATGTACTATTCCAAACCATTGGGCAGACTCGGCCTGACGAACCCTATAATACAAATTTTTCCGCAGGGTGGTGTTTCCTTCCCCCTCCTCCATCAGCTCAGAAATATCAATCATGGCACCATGCATCATGTATGGTTTTCCATCTGTGGAGCGAATCAGGTTGCCGGTGGCATTCACTAAAATATATGTACCATCTTTTTTACGAATACGAAATTCCACATCATATCCACTGCTTTCTCCTGTGGATGCAGCAACAGCTCCTTCAACCATTTTATCAACATCATCAGGATGAATATGATCAAGAAGGACCTGCAGGTTATCCGGAAACTCCTCCTGATTATTGTATCCTAATATCTGTCGCATTTCATCAGAGAAATAAACAGCCTTTATATGGCCATCCTCATTCAGCTCTTCATACCATGTACCTGAGCATATATGAAATTTCCCTATAGAACCATCTTTATCCATCATAATAAAGACCTCACTATACCTAGTATTTTAACCTTTTATCTTCGATTATGTACCTATGCCAAGCCTTAATACAACACATAAAAAACAACATTTCAAAATGCATCAAAACATAAAAACCTATTTTTTTACTTCCAACAAAATTATTGGTTATACTTCCTCTATCAGATAATCTGCATACTTCACTTAATTATCCTTTAATCCTGCATAATAGTCATATTTGCTGAAAGCCCCCTCCATACACTTAAAAAAATCATCATAATAATATAAACCATCATCATTTTTGCGTATACCCTCTAAATTTACAGCGTACCTGACAGGTGGATGTGCCAGATCCAATTGTGTACTGTGACGCAACTGGCTGTCACTCTGGTAGGTAACATAGGGATAAATATATTGCCCCCCATCTTTCCCCTGACGCACCTCAAAAACCAGCTTGCCACCAATAGGAGACCTGAAGCATATCGTTTCCGGCAGGTGATAATCACCTGCGCCCAAAACATTTAACAGCATCACCAGATTGGTATCATGTCCACATAAAAAAGTAAATTTACGATTTTCATCTTTTAGTGCAGCATCTATTTCCTGTAGCAAAAGATTAGTATTTCTCAAATACAGG
>NZ_JAILFV010000091.1 GCF_024697385.1 Anaerovibrio sp. | reverse complement strand
ACCAGTGGTCTGGGAACAGATCTCACCGTAAGGCTGCCAAAGGGACATATTTGGGTCGGAGGATCAGAAATAGCTGCTGACAATGTGGAATTTGTTGCCAATATGCCAACTGAAGAGATTTATTCCCTGCCTGACCGGAATGGGGTTGATGGAGTGGTGTATGCCTCCAAACCATTGATTTATCAAGGCAATGTCATAGATGGTATACGGTTAGTCTTTAAGGCTGGAAAGGTGGTAGAATATAGTGCTTCCACGGGCTTGGATAGTCTCAGGCAACTCCTGGATACTGATGATGGGGCAAAACATTTGGGTGAGGTAGCCCTTGTGCCTTATGATTCACCTATTTCAAATAGTGGAATCTTATTTTACAACACCCTATTTGATGAAAATGCAGCCTGTCATTTAGCTTTTGGCAAGGCTTATCCAACCTGTCTTGAGGGGGGAGACAAGATGGATAATGTCGAGCTGGCAAAGCATGGGGTGAATGATTCACTTTTGCATGAGGATTTTATGATTGGTACGCGTGATATGGCAATCATAGGTGCCAGGGAGGATGGCAGCACGCTGCAGATATTCAAGAATGGAAATTTTGTACTGCCTTCCCTTTGATGGGAGGGCCCAAGGGGCACCAGGAGCATTGCTTTGTTGTGCCATTTGGTGTGGCAGATGAGTTATCATAAAAAATAAAAAACTCTGTTACTGGGAGAATGCTTGATAGCAGTATTCAGCAACAGAGTTTTTTTATATGCAATTTCCCTGATAATTCAGTCTCTGTAAAAATTAATCCGTATGCTTTCACCTTTCATGGGTTGGCTTATATTGGGAGCTTCCGGGACATTATGATGAAACCACACATCAACCAGCATCGGATACATGCCGACACCGGTTTTATGCCCGGCCAAGTTATAGTGTAGGATGGTCTTTTCTCCTGGTGGTAGTGGTGACAAGGAGCGTGTTTCGGTTTCTTTTATGTCACCACTATCATAGGTGATTTTTATTTGTGGGTTATCCCAGGTCTTGGTAAGTGAACAGTTGGTAATAACAACATCGATATACCAGCCGGCCGGGAAAATAACTCCATAACCGGGATAATTATCTAAGGAGGTCTTTTCCCAATTTTTATAGATATTCTTATGTATATTTTTGCTGTAAGCCACATTACCATTTATAGATATTTCCATTTCAATAAAGTTAAAATGGCCGGGCTGCAGCTGGTATTTATGAAGAAATTCTCTTTGCATGGGGCTGAGGGTGCTTTCATCTACACCATAGAAGGTAGCGGCTGTATTGTCAGGCTGTTGAGTGGTGGTATCTGAGGTAGATGAATCTGTGGAGGGAGTAGCTTCGGGGGTAGCTTCTTTTACTTGTGGTACATTTTTTTGTAGTGGTTCTTCCTGGGGTAAGGTATTCTGCAGAGATATGCCAAATGCCAGGCAAACCAACAAAACTATCGCCAGTAAAAGCATAATAATTGGTTTTTGCCATTTGTATCGTTTTATGGCCTTTAAAATATCATCTACATTTTGATACCGTAAATCAGGATCCAGAGCATGGCATTTTTTTAGGATTTTACGAAGATATCCTTTATAATCATCGCCCAGAAATTCCTCGAAGGTTATTCCCAGAGCGTATATATCACTGCGCTTATCGGTAGCAGCGTAACCAAATTGTTCCGGCGGCGCATAGCCTTTTGTGCCGAGAAGAACAGTATCAGAAGTTTTGTCCATGCTGCGGTTCAGTCTTGCTGCATCAAAATCTATAAGTACAGGAGAACCATCGTCTCTGATGATGATATTGGACGGTTTTATATCCCTGTGTACCAGCCCCAGGGTATGTATTTCTTTTAAGCCATAACAAAATTTTAAGAGAAGGTCTGGTAGGGCATCAATTTTCAGGTCCCTGTGTTGGAGCTTATCAGCCAGGCTTTTACCGTTAATATATTCCTCTACAACAATCGTCAGGTTTCTGGCATTATCTTCAGCTAAATAGATAATACGGGGATAGAAGCCGGAGGGATGCTCTTTTAAAAGCTTTAATGGCAGACCGGTGCGGAGGATTTCCTTTATGACAAAAATGTCACCATCCTTGTCCGTGACCAGCCAAACCGTTCCTTTTTGTGATTTTTTCAGGACCTGGACTTTATTATATTCTTCATCTAAAAACATTTGTGTAATATCATGCATAGTAATGCTCCAAATAAGGGATTATTGTGTGCTTATTATTAAATAAAAAAACTGCCAAACTCATTGACAGTTATTGATGCTTGCCCAACCGTTCAAAGCTTTTCATAAGCCGTTCCCAATCACTATCAGTGATATAGTCAACATAACGGAGTAACTGGATTTTGAGATAAACATAGTATATATCAGGCGAACCCGCTGAGGTTTGTTATTGTCTGCACCTACTATGCTTCCTGACACAGTCATATTAACATAACAACTATGAAAAAACAATAAGTGAATATTATATGACATTTAATTGCCTGTATTATCATGATTGTTGTTTCCGTTAAAGAATTATTTTATAGCGAATGGTAGAGATAAAATATAATTTATAATGTAATAATATCAAATATCATAATAATATTCAATAAATAACAAAAAATATAGAAATTAAATGAAAGATTTTACATTATTAATAATAAGTTTTATTTAAGGGAAATAGTGTTACAAATTCATACTATTGTTCCATTGGGACACCAAAATGAAAATGATATATGGGATAATAACGAATAGAGAGCATAATGAAAAAAGTAAGTAATTGAACAAGTTTTCAGAGGACAAGTGGTATAATGTCAAGATTTTGTAAGAGCTGTGGAAAAGAATTGGCACAAGACGATGTGTTCTGCAAAAAAATGTGGTACAAAAAGTAGCATTTCTAGTGTACAGGCACCTGGACCAGGGTCAATCCTACAGATGCCAGTAAATAATGTCGAAAAAAAACATTAGAAAGAAAAAGATGATGATTGCTATTGCAATCATTATTGTATTTTTTATAAGTTTAATGTCATTATACGGAGGAAATAATTCTCCGATAGCTGTAAAAGCTGATAATATGTTGAATGAATATATTAGTGATCCAGGGGGATGCTAATAAGAAATATCAGGGGAATAATGTAAGTATCACCGGAAAA
>NZ_JAILFV010000204.1 GCF_024697385.1 Anaerovibrio sp. | reverse complement strand
GAAGGTATGGCAGGCATACCAGGAAAATGGCCGCCAGTGGACCAAGACCGTAATCGATGTAGTTGATGAGGCCGTCAAGGTAGGAGCTGCTGCAAAGGGTGGCGGTGGAAAGGCTGCAGCTGCCGGAGATGCAGCCAAGGCGAAGAAATAATGTAAATTAATTGGATAAGGGAGACATATAGTGGAGTATATTCTCCCTCATCCGGCTAACTATACTGACAGAAAAGAAAGGATGAGTTAAAATGACCAACGAAAAGATTATTGACAAGACTTTAAATGACAGCGAACTGAACAATGTTTCCGGTGGTGGCTGGGGCTATAACGATTTCCATGATAAGGCAATTTATGAATCCTGTGGCATGAAATGTGACTGGACCAACAATCCTTTCAAAAAGGACAAGTTTATCTGGAAGGGACAGACCTTGCATAATAATGAAGCCAGTGCAGTTGTTTTTTACACCTTGAATCATCAGGATGAAAATGGAAAGCAGCTGGGGCCGGATACTCTGGCTGAGGCAATGGCCTACAAGGCAAAGCAGGGCAGCGATGCTTATAACAAATTCCGGAAGGCCTATAACGCATAAATTTATCAGGCCTGGGGATACATATAGATAGGCTGTGAATCAGGTATCTTTTATCATACCTGGTTCACAGCCTTACTGTTTTTGGAAGGCACATATTATTTTCTGGGTGTGCTTTTTGTGAAGTTACGGGAAATTTTGGTGAATTTTCAGCGGGTGTTCAAAACTCTTCCGGAATAAGGATTATTATGGTGATGTACCGTCAAGGAAATTTATGAAATTTGTATGATGATTATTCGGGTAAAATTGTGAAAAAAATTTCAAAATTAAGTTTCTATTTATTCATTTGTTTGAAAATTACAACATGGAGGGTTTTGTTTTACAAAATAATATGTTAGATGTATAATGAATTTGTAATATGATGTATGCAAAATATCCGATGCTAACAGGTTGAAGATGCGCTTTGCTGATGTGGGCTGTGAGTGCTTTGTTGCCAGGCAGTCCGGGTAAGTTTAAGAGTTACCTGATGAGCACATTGGATTGTATACAAAAAACATTAAGGGGTAATTAATGTTGAAGTACTGTTATTGCAGGCTTTGACATTGTGATCCGGGGAAAGCTGACGCCCGTCTTTGCTGGTGGGTGGGAACCGGATTTTTTAAAGGGTGGGCTTTTTCACCCTGCTGCAACGCAGTAGCTTATCTTATGAAGATATGCTGATTTGGAAGACTGATCTCAACTGGAAAGGTCGGACAACTGCGTTAAAATGACGATGTGTAATCGTTTATGAGAGGAGCGTTTATCGAACATGAGCAAAAAAATGAAGACTATGGATGGTAACACAGCTGCGGCATATGTGTCTTATGCATTTACTGATGTGGCTGCTATTTATCCGATCACACCTTCCTCACCAATGGCTGAGCATGTTGATGAGATGGCTGCAAAGGGGCAGAAAAACCTTTTTGGACAAAAGGTTCGCATTGTTGAACTGGAATCCGAGGGTGGTGCAGCAGGTGCTGTTCATGGATCATTACAGGCTGGTGCATTGACCACCACTTACACTGCTTCACAGGGTATGCTTTTGATGATTCCTAACATGTATAAGATTTCCGGAGAGCTGTTGCCGGGTGTATTCCATGTATCTGCTCGTGCATTGGCTACTTCTTCACTGAATATTTTTGGTGATCATCAGGATGTTATGGCTGCACGCCAGACTGGTATGGCCATGCTGGCAGAATCTTCCGTTCAGGAAGTAATGGATTTGGCTGCAGTGGCCCATCTGGTAGCTATTAAGGGTAGGGTTCCTTTCCTTAATTTCTTTGATGGTTTCCGTACTTCCCATGAAATCCAGAAGATTGAGGTCGTTGATTATGATGATCTCGCTAAGATTTTGGACTGGGATGCTGTTAATGAGTTCCGCCGCAATGCATTGAATCCTGATCATCCTGTTATCCGTGGTACTGCCCAGAATGATGATATTTATTTCCAGGGCCGTGAAGCTGTAAACCAGGCATATGAAGCACTTCCTGAGCTCGTTGAGGAAGCTATGGGCCAGATGGCTAAGATTACCGGTCGTGAGCATCATATTTTTGATTATTATGGTGCTGAGGATGCTGAGCGTGTTGTTATTGCTATCGGCTCCATCAACCAGACCTTGCAGGAGTGTGTTGATTATCTTAATGGCAAGGGTGAGAAGGTTGGTGCTGTTGCAGTTCATCTCTTCCGTCCATTCTCTGTAGATCACTTCCTGAAGGCTATTCCTTCTTCTGTTGAAAAGATTGCAGTCCTTGACCGTACCAAGGAGCCAGGTGCCCTTGGTGAGCCTTTGTATCAGGATGTCCGCACTGCATTCTATTCCAGCCATCGTCATCCAATAATTGTTGGTGGCCGTTATGGCTTAGGTGGTAAGGATGTAACCCCTGGTCAGGTTCTTGGTGTATTTGAAGAACTGAAAAAGGATGCTCCTAAGAATGGCTTCACAATTGGTATTGTGGATGACCTTTCCAATACTTCCCTTGATCTTTATCCTGAGCATGTAAACCTCACTCCTGAGGGAACTACTGCTTGTAAGTTCTGGGGTTTGGGCTCTGATGGTACTGTAGGTGCCAACAAGTCTGCAATTAAGATTATCGGTGATAAGACTGATTTGTATGCACAGGCATATTTTGCATATGATTCCAAGAAGTCCGGTGGTATTACCATGTCCCATCTGCGTTTTGGTAAGTCTCCTATCGCTTCTCCATATCTTATTGATAATGCGAACTTCATTTCCTGCTCACAGCAGTCTTATGTAAATAAATATGACCTTTTGGCAGGGCTGCGCCCGGGTGGTACCTTCCTTCTGAATACCCTGTGGTCTGATGAGGAGCTGTCCACTAAGCTGCCTGCTTCAATGAAGCGCTTTATTGCAAAGAACAACATTAAGTTCTATACCGTAAATGCTGTAAAGATTGCCCAGGATTTGGGACTTGGCGGCCGCTTCAACATGGTAATGCAGTCTGCGTTCTTCAAGCTGGCTGATATCATTCCACTTCAGAAGGCTGTTGGATATCTGAAGGATGCAATTGTTACTTCTTACGGCAAGAAGGGCCAGAATATCGTTGATATGAACAATGGCGCTGTTGATGCCGGTATTGATGCCCTGCACCTTGTAAATGTTCCGGCTGACTGGGCTGAGGCCAAGGATGTTGCTGCTGAGACCAATGCAGATGTTCCTGCATATGTTAAGGAGATTTTGGAGCCGGTTAACCGTCAGGAAGGTAACAAGATTACTGTTGCCCAGATGAAGGCTCATGCAGATGGTACCTTCCCATCCGGTACTGCAGCTTATGAGAAGCGTGGTATAGCAATCAATGTTCCTGAGTGGGATGTTACCAAGTGTATTGAATGTAATCAGTGTGCATTCGTTTGTCCTCATGCTGCAATTCGTCCTATTCTTACCAATGATGAGGAAAAGGATGCTGCACCTGCAGGCTTTACTTCAAAACCAGCCCTTGGCACTACCGGCTTGAATTTCACCATGGCAGTTTCTGTTTTGGACTGCTCCGGCTGCGGCAACTGTGCCCAGGTTTGTCCTGCCAAGGAGAAGGCTTTGGTTATGAAGCCTATTGCTTCCCAGATTGATAAGCAGGCTGTATTTGATTATGGTGTAAAGGTTAGTCCTAAGACTAATCCTATGAAGAAAACTACCGTTAAGGGCTCACAGTTTGAGACTCCTTGTCTTGAATTCTCCGGTGCATGTGCAGGCTGTGGTGAGACTCCATATGCTAAGCTCATTACTCAGCTCTTTGGTGGCCGTATGATGGTAGCCAACGCTACAGGATGTTCCTCTATCTGGGGTGCATCAGCTCCTGCAATGCCATATACCAAGAATGCTTGGGGACATGGTCCGGCCTGGGCTAATTCACTCTTTGAGGACAATGCTGAGTATGGTCTTGGTATGTTCCTGGGTGTAAAGGCTGTTCGTGAGGCTTTGGCCGCTGATGTTACCGAGGCTCTTAATTCCGGAAAAATCTCCGAGGCTCTTAAGAATGCCATGGTAGATTGGAAGGATAACATGAACTGTGGTGAAGGTACCCGTGAGCGTTCACTGAACCTTATTGGCGCATTGGAGGCTGAAAAGGGTAATGATCCACTCCTTAACAAGATATATGAGAACCGTGACTTCCTGATCAAGCGTTCCCAGTGGATATTCGGTGGCGACGGTTGGGCTTACGATATCGGATATGGTGGGCTGGACCATGTACTGGCTTCCGGTGAGGATGTAAATGTATTCGTATTCGATACTGAGGTTTATTCCAACACTGGTGGTCAGGCTTCAAAGGCTACACCAACTGCTGCTATAGCACAGTTTGCTGCTACCGGTAAGAAGACCAAGAAGAAGGATCTGGGTATGATGGCAATGTCTTACGGCTATGTATATGTTGCCCAGGTTAACATGGGTGCTGACAAGAACCAGGTATTGAAGGCAATTACTGAGGCTGAGGCTTATCCGGGACCTTCACTTATCATTGGTTATGCACCTTGTATCAATCATGGTATCAAGATTGGTATGGGCAAGTCCCAGATGGAAGCTGCCCGTGCTGTTGAGTGTGGATATTGGGCTAACTACCGCTACAATCCTGAGCTGGTAGGCACTGATAAGAACCCATTCAGCCTTGATTCCAAGGAACCGGACTTTGGCAAGTTCCAGGATTACCTCATGGGTGAGGTTCGTTACAACAGCTTGAAGCGTGCATTCCCTGAGGCTGCAGAGGCCCTCTTTGAGAAGACTCAGAAGGATGCCCAGAACCGACTTGCAGGTTATAAAAAGCTGGCAGGCAAGGAATAAGCTTCTGATTAGATGAAAACATAAAAGGCATTGTACGGGATTTATCCTGTACAATGCCTTTTTGCATTGGGGATGTTTTGGACTTTCCTTGCATTATATGATAAAATTAAACGGATATAGAGAAATAGGAGGGTGTTTTTGGTGGCACTATTAGATATTGTAAAGGCAGGTGCACCTGTTCTGAAACAGGTGGCAGAGCCTGTAGGCAAGGTTGACAGCAAATTGCGCAAGCTGATGGACAATATGGCGGAAACCATGTATTCCGCTGATGGGGTCGGTTTGGCAGCACCTCAGATAGGACAGTCCATTCGTCTGGTGGTTATAGATGTAGGTGATGAAAATGGATTGCTGGAGCTTGTTAATCCGGTAATTGTACGCAAGGAAGGCTGTGCCGTAGATCAGGAAGGATGCCTTAGTGTACCTGATGTTTATGGTGATGTAGAACGCGCCGAAAAGGTAAGTGTTGATTATATAAATCGTTGGGGCAAGAAAAAGCATCTTACTGCCGGGGGCCTTTTGGCAAGGTGTATTCAGCATGAGCTGGATCATCTGGAGGGAGTTCTGTTTATCGATGTGGCCAAAAGCATTAAACATAATGCTGCTAAGAACGGTAAGGAGTAATTAAATGAAAAGATTAAGGACAGTTTTTATGGGCACGCCGGATTTTGCCGTTGATTGTCTTAGAGTCATGCATGAGAAAACGGATGTAGCCGTTGTCGTTACTCAGCCGGACAGACCCAAGGGAAGAGGTCAGAAGCTAACCCCTTCACCGGTGAAGGTGAAGGCGCTTGAATACGGTATTCCTGTGTGGCAGCCTGAGAAAATAAAGGCTGCAGATTGTGTTAATCATTTAAGGGAAATAAAACCTGATTTAATTGTTGTAGTTGCCTTCGGGCAGATATTATCCCAGGAAATACTTGATATTCCACCGTTGGGGTGTGTAAATGTTCATGCTTCCCTGTTGCCAAGATATCGCGGGGCAGCTCCTATCCACTGGTCTGTTATAAATGGTGAGACTGAGACCGGTGTTACCACAATGATGATGGATGCAGGATTGGATACCGGGGATATGCTTTTAAAAAGCAGGGTGGAAATTACAGCTGATATGACTACTGGTGAGCTTCATGACAAGCTGGCCCGTGTGGGCAGCGGATTGTTGGCTGATACAGTGGATGCCCTGATGAATGGCAATATAACCCGTGAAAAGCAGGATGGAAGCCTGTCAAATTATGCTTCGATGCTTACCAAGGAGACTGGTCATATTGATTGGACAAGGTCTGCTGCTGAAATCCATAATCTGGTTCGGGGATTGAATTCATGGCCGGTTGCCTGGACCGTATTGAACGGCAAGAACTATAAGGTGTGGCGGACCAGGGTGTTGGATGATTATTCCGGACAGCCTGGGCAGGTATTGGAGCTAACTAAGACAGGATTTATTGTTGCTGCCGGAACAGGCGCAGTGGAGGTACTGGAAATTCAACCTCCAAGCAAAAAGAGAATGTCTGCCGGGGATTTTGTTCGTGGTAATGGTATCAGTACGGAGCTTATTTTTGATTAATTGACTTTGGATTGAGGATGACCATGGTATTAAAAGCTAAAAGACCAAAGAAAAGGTTGTTTATCGAATTATTGTCAGGGAGCTACAGCTTTCTTCTGATCGTTTCCTGGGTGGTGTGGTATATAGCATATCCGGGATTGTATAACATAAATGGATATTTGCCGTGCATATTTGCAGTAGTATTGTGCAGTGTGCTGTTTCTGATGGGGTTTGGCATCTTAAATATGGTATTTGGCATTTTGGGATGGCCACTGCCGGCACTGTTCAAGCGGCAAACCTATGCCCTGCTTAATGGCTTGTTTTATGTGGTACTGTTTTCCGGCAGGCTGTTGATGATAAGCCGCAGGAGCATAGAGGAATCATTTGTTGCTGTCAGCAATGCCATTGTCAGGAACAGACATCTGAAGGTTCCGCCAGATCGGCTGCTGGTGGTTACACCACACTGTCTGCAGCTTGCTACCTGTCCGCATAAAATAACCAGGGATCCAAAGAACTGCAAGCGTTGTGGCGGGTGTAATATTGGTGATTTGGTGAATATGTCGGAAGAAATGGGGTTTCATTTCTTTGTGGTAACCGGTGGGACACTGGCCAGACAGATGGTGCGGAAAATACGGCCCAAGGCTGTTGTGGCGGTGGCATGCGAACGGGATTTAACCAGTGGGATACAGGATGTATATCCGATACCGTCAATCGGTGTAATGAATATACGGCCTAATGGACCATGCTATAATACAAAGGTTGATATAGAGGAATTCAGAAAGGCGATAGAAGAGATAATAGATTTGCCGGAGAAAGGTGAATCTGAACAGAAGAAGGAGAACTGATGGATAAAGCGCGTGCAACGGCTTTGAAAATTATAAATGCGGTCCATGAACAGGAGGCGTATGCCAATGTGGCTTTGGCTAAGGAGCTGCGTAAGGGTGCCCTGACTGAAATGGACCGTCGTTTTGTTACAGAACTGGTTTATGGCACTGTCAAGGCAGGGGAAACCCTGGATTGGATTATCCGCAGGTATATCAATCGTCCGCTGAGCAAGGTGGATTCAATGGTACTGGATATCCTGCGTATGGGGGTGTTTCAGCTGCGGTATATGGACAAGGTGCCTCCTTCGGCTGCCTGCAATGAGTCTGTAGAGTTGGCCAAGAGCTTTGGCCATCCGGGGTTGGCCAAGTTTGTTAATGGGGTTATGCGTACCATGGTGCGTGAACCTGAGAAAGGTGCTTTTCCTACTGGTAAGGGAAATGCTACAATACAGCTGGCACTTGAGGCACAGCACCCAGAATGGCTGGTGCGTCGCTGGATAAAGGAGTTTGGCTACGATGAGGCCTTGAGGCTGTGTTCCTTTAATAATTCCCAGGCACCGCTAGCTGTAAGGACCAATACTTTGAAAACCAACAGGTCTGAGCTGATGCTTCAGCTGGTGGCCGCCGGATTGGACTGTGAATCATCTCTGCTGGCCGGGGAAGGCGTTTTGTTAAGGAGTCATGGAGCATTGGATTCACTGCAGGTGCTACAGGATGGATATTGTCAGGTTCAGGATGAAAGCTCCATGCTGGTGGCTCACGTCGTTGATCCCCAGCCTGGGGATCTGGTTTTGGATGTTTGCAGTGCACCGGGAGGCAAGACTACCCACATGGCTGCCTTGATGGGGAACCGTGGTAGGATTGTGGCCTGTGACATATATGAGCATAAGCTGGCACGGGTCAGGGAAAATGCTGACAGGCTGGGTATCAATATAATAGATCCCATGCTGATGGATGCCCGGGAAATCTGGCAGGAGTTTCCGCAGAAAGCTGACAGGGTCTTGGTGGATGCCCCTTGCTCCGGTTTGGGGGTCCTTAGACGGAAGCCTGATTCACGCTGGAGAAAAACACCTGCTCTGCTTGAAGAGCTGCCTAAGCTGCAGATGGATATATTGAGGAGTGCAGCTGCATGTGTCAAGCCGGGGGGGATGCTGGTATATAGTACATGTACCATTACCCATGAGGAAAATCAGGATGTGGTCAGGAATTTTCTGGCCAAGGCCAAGGATTTTGAACTGGAAAATGCCGGTGAGAGGCTGCCGGTGCCACGGGATGATAATATGGTACAGCTTTATCCACAGCGTGATGGTACAGATGGATTCTTTATTGCCTGCATGAGGAGAAAAGTTCATAATGATTAATATTTTTGGCCAAACTCTGCCTGAAATGACTGAGATGCTGATGGAATGGGGCTTCCCAAAATTTAGGGGTAAACAGCTGGCAGATTGGATGTATGGCAGAAGTGTTACTGATTTTTCAGTGATGAATAATCTTCCCTTGAAAATGCGGGAGAAATTAGCCGCTGAATGTGTTATTGACAGGGCACTCAGGGTGGACCAGATGGATTCATCAGATGGCAGGACTTCAAAATTCCTTCTTAATTTTTCTGATGGGGTAGGAGTAGAAACCGTTTTGATGCGGCAACCATACGGCAACAGTATATGCGTGTCCTCCCAGGCCGGATGCAATATGGGATGTGCTTTTTGTGCATCAACCCTTCATGGTATGGTAAGGAATCTTACTGCCGGGGAAATGCTGGCGCAGACTTATTATATAAATGACCTGCTTAAACAAGAAGGGGCAAAGGTGGATACCATTGTCATTATGGGCTCTGGAGAACCATTGACGAATTATGATAATGTCCTTAAGTATATGAGACTTATGCATGAGGATTACTGTCTGGGGATGGGATATCGCAATATAACCCTGTCTACATCAGGCATTGTTCCCAATATTTATCGTTTGGCAGAGGAAGGCCTGCCCATTAATTTGTCCATTTCACTTCATGCTCCTGAGGATGCTCTCAGATCTGAGCTTATGCCAATTAACAGGAAGTATCCTATGGCGGAAGTGGTTAAGGCCGGTGCGGCATATGGCAATCTGACCCACCGCCGTGTCACCTATGAATATATCCTGATAGATGGGGTCAACGATAATATTAAACAGGCTGAAGAACTGACGGACCTTTTAAAAGGGCAGTTGGCCAGTGTGAATTTGATTCCAATCAATCCTGTGGTGGAAAGAAATTGGAATAGGCCATCCTTAAAGAGGATAGGTTCTTTTGAAAAGTATTTAATGCAACACAATATCACTGTTACGGTACGCCGGGAAATGGGAAATGATATCCAGGCGGCCTGTGGGCAGCTCAGAAACAGACATATTGAAGAAAACTGATGGCTGCCCTGCAGTAATTATTTATTTACTTGTATGGTTTTACGATGTAAAATTATTCCATGCAAGGGATAGGAGGGCTTATGTCTATTGGCGGACTGGAGTCGTTTTTGGAAAAAAAGATAGAAGGTTTTTTCAATCGCAAACTGAGTAGTGTTCTTGAACCAAGTGAGGTTATTAAGCAGCTGGAGAGAGAGATTCTCAGACGAAAGCGTCGGGGACAGAGGGGAAATGTTGTGCCCAATTCCTATTTTGTGGAAATGGCCCAGGAGGATTATCAAAGACTTTGTGCGCGCCGTTTTCTGGATGAAATATATATAAGGGTTGAAAAGGTGGTAATCAACAATGATTGCTTTATGGATGGCAAATTGGAGATAACCATAAATTCAAATGACAGTTTGACAGTGGGCAACTGTGAGGTCAAGGGGCTTTTTGCTGATGACAGCTATCAGGACGAGCAGCCTCAGGAAGTGGAATGCAATACCATTGTTTTGAATAAGGGTGATTTCAATCCTCCCCTTAACCTGCCGGTGGAGTACAAGCTGGTAAGCCTGCTGGCTGTTAACGGGCCGGATATAGATTCATATCTTGAGTTTGGTGAAAAGAATATATATATTGGCAGGAGAATAAATAATGATTTTATTCTGACAGATACTAATGCATCCAGGGTTCATGCGTATATATCATATGAAAGGCATCGTCATGTTTTACATGATGCTGAAAGCCTTAATGGTACCTATGTCAACGGAAAGGCAGTGGTTTCACCACAGCTGCTGCGTCCTGGGGATGAGATAAGTATCGGTGATACAGTGCTGCTTTATGAGGTGATTTGATATGCAGGGTACTGCAACAGTTGTAAAATTATTGGGAATTGTCCTGCAATATGGGCTGCTGATTTTGCTTTTATACTTCGTATACAGGCTGATGAGGTTTATGCAAAATGACAGTCGTCAAACCCGTGAGGACATATATGCAGTTACTGAAATATCCAATGAAGAAGCGGTTTTAACTGTAATAGAGGCTTCAGATCCTGATATGCTGGGGCAGAGGTTTGCCTTTTCTGACGAAATAATGATTGGCAGGGGCGGGGACAATGATATTGTACTTAATGACAGCTTTGCTTCCCACCACCATGCCAGAATTGCTCTTTTAAATAATTTGTATGTCATTGAGGATATGGGCAGTGTAAATAAGACCTATGTGAATGGTCAGCCTGTATCAGGGGGACAGTATCTCCAGTCAGGTGATATTATCACGATTGGATCAGTCTCATTTCAGTTCGGGAGGTGACAGCTTTGTTAAAGGTAAGTAAGGCGACAGATATTGGTTTGGTAAGGCGCCTGAATGAGGACAGTATCCTGTGTACTCCGCAGGATGTTTTTGTCGTTGCAGACGGAATGGGCGGCCATGTGGCAGGTGAAATCGCCAGTCATATTTTTACCGGTACCGTGAACAAAAGACTGTCAGCCGGTGAAATGGTATTGAATCAGGATGGTCTTCGCAAACTGGTTGCCGACGGCAATGAGGCCATACTTGACAGTATAAAGAAATATCCTGAGCGGGATGGGATGGGTACAACTGCAACCATGCTGCATATTGAAGGCAAGACAGCTTTTTGGGCTCATGTGGGAGACAGTCGTCTGTATCTTCTGCGTCAGGGAGATATAAAGCAGATTACCAATGACCATACCTATGTTGCCGAGCTTGTGGCCAATGGCAGTATTTCCACGGCTCAGGCGGAGGAGCACCCGAAACGGAACATGCTCGTCAGGGCTGTGGGAGTCGATGATACAGTCGAGGTTGATACCGGTCAGATTGAAATTGAGACGGGAGATATTTTCTTGTTATGCTCTGACGGACTGACCAATATGGTAACCCTGCCGGCAATCCAGGCTGTACTGGAAACTGACGGCTGTGATGACAAGGCCCTGTCACTGATGGATGTGGCCAAGGCTGGTGGAGGCCTTGACAATATATCGGCAATAGTGGTGGAATATTATGAAAAGTAAAAGTCTGCTTTTAATAGTCATTGATTTTATGATTATGTTTCTGGGGCTGGGGATAATCATGCTCAATCATTACCCTGCAGTGGATTATTCACCTGTTCCCTGGGCGTTGGGAGCGGCTGTATTGGCAATCGTTATCCAGATATTTCTCATCAGGGGACGGTTCAGTGATGATATATGGATATTTCCCATGGTGCTGTTTTGTTCCAGCATAGGGATTATCATGTTGGGAAGATTGAAGCCTGTTCTTTGTGTCCCGCAGCTGCGATGGCTTATTATTGGTATGTTTATTATGCTGCTGGTGCTGTATTTTTCCAGACAGCTTAAGAATATGATGCAATATCAGTATATCCTGGGAATTTGTACACTTGTAGTATTGTGCTTGTCGCTGATATTCGGTGTTGAAATAGGCGGAAGCAAGAACTGGCTGGTGTTGGGGCCAATTTCAGTGCAGCCGTCTGAATTTGGCAAGATTCTGCTGGTATTGTTTTTGGCAGCATTCTTATCTGATCACAGGGATATGCTGCTGGCCTCCAGAAGGAAATTCCTGTTTTTGGATTTGCCTCCCCTGAGGTTTATTGCTCCCTTGCTGGTGATTTGGGGAATTGCAATACTGATGTTTGTTGTACAGCGTGATTTGGGTTCAGCATTACTGTTTTTCTGTATGGCGGTGTTTATGACATACATGGGCACCGGCAGCAAGTCTTATGTGTTTATTGCGTTATGCTTTATTTGTATTGGTGCTGCGGTAAGCTATGCATTATTTTCCCATGTTCAGGTCAGATTCAATATCTGGTTGGATCCATGGTCGGATGCAGTGGGGCAGGCGTATCAGGTGGTACAGTCATTATTTGCCTTTGCTGCCGGAGGGGTATGGGGGACCGGGTTTACCCATGGTCACCCCAATCTGATTCCTGAGGTTCATACGGATTTTATTTTCTCAGCTATCGGTGAGGAGTTTGGGCTTGTAGGATGTACTACAATCATGATTGTGTATGCGTTGATGTTTTATCGTGGTATTATGATTGCGATGGATTGTAAAAGAGACCTGCATACACTGGTGGTTGCAGGCTTTTCCATAGCATTGTTTACCCAGGCCTTTATCATTATAGCCGGTGTTACGAAGTTCCTGCCCTTAACGGGTATTACCCTCCCTTTTATAAGCTATGGGGGAAGCTCTATGGTGTCAGGCTTTATAATGATTGGTCTGCTTTTGGCTTTATCAAAGAAGGAAAATATTCATGGGGCATAGAGATATAAAAAAATATATTTTGCACTGCAGTGTATTTATAATGGTATGTTTTCTGTGCCTGTTTGGTTATATAGTATATCTGCAGGTGATTGCATCAGCTTCGCTGTTGGCCAATCCACTTAACAGCCGTGGCAACGATGCCTCTAATATTGTAAGGGGGGCTGTCATTGATATTCATGGCAAAAAGCTGGCTGACAGCAATTCACCGGGGGAGAGGTCTTATCCCTATGGTGCCGTTATGGCCCCTGTGACCGGATACCTTGGTGATAATATAGGCAGTGATGGTGTTGAGGCCATGACAGGAAGTGACCTGATTGGACAATCCAGGCAGATGCAGATGCTGGGGCCAATAGGACAGGCTTTTCAGGCTGACAGGGGTAATGATGTCAGGGTCACTGTTGATGCCGATATTCAGGAATTGGCATATAATGCCCTGGGCGATAACAGGGGCGCGGTGGTAGTCCTTGATGCTGAAACCGGGGCAGTGATTGCCATGGTAAGTAAACCTGCGATTGATCCGTCTGAGGTGGAAGCTGACTGGAATTCCCTTAAGAACCGTAAGGATAGTCCTTTGCTCAACAGGGCAGCTCAGGGTCTGTATCCACCCGGTTCCACGATTAAGGTGCTGATCGCTGATGCCGCCCTTGATGAAAAGGTTACTGATTTGAATGAGAAGTTTAATTGTTCCGGCAAGCTTCAGATCGGTAATGAATATATTGGTGAAAGCCATGGGGCTGTCCATGGTAATAATCTCTCATTGAGGGATGCCATGACGGTGTCCTGTAATGTTACCTTTGGTACATTGGCCATGCGTATGCACGGTGATGGATTAAAGGATGCCTTTGAAAGATTTGGTTTTAATGAACCTATAGGTTGTGAATTTCATGAAAGTCAGTGTCATTTGCCTGATTTTGCTCATCTGGGTGATGGTGATACGGCCCAGGTGGGAATAGGCCAGGGAGAAACCCTGGTAACCCCTTTGCGGATGGCCATGTTGGCCAGTGCCTATGTGAACAGTGGCAAGATAATGGTTCCGTACCTGGTGGAGGAGATTATTTCCCCTTCGGGGATTGTAATAAAGAAAGCATCACCACAGAAATGGCGTGAGGTCACTTCACCTCAAAGGGCCGGGATCATAAGTGAATTTATGGAAAATGTGGTGAAAAACGGAACCGGTGGGGCTGCTGCAGTCTCCGGAGTACGGGTAACAGGAAAGACCGGTACAGCCGAGAATTCCGGTGGCAGAGATCATGGCTGGTTCATTGGTACGGCAGAGTTGCCCAAGAGAAAGATTGCCCTTTGTATTATTGTCGAAAATAGCGGTGGCGGCGGTGCTGTAGCGGCACCAATTGCCAGTCAGATAATATCAGCATTAAAAAACAGGTAGGAGGATTTGGCATGGTAGAGCGTGTTTTGGCCAGAAGATACAAGATCTTAGAGCATATCGGTGGCGGTGGAATGGCTGATGTATACAAGGCACATGATCAGCTGTTGGATCGTGCTGTTGCAATTAAAATTCTTCATGCACAGTTTGCCAATGATGCAGAATTTATTGAAAAATTTCATCGTGAAGCCAAGGGTGCAGCAAAATTAACACATCCTAATATCGTTAATATATATGATGTCGGTGAAGATGGTGGCAATCACTTTATTGTCATGGAGCATGTAGGGGGACAGACACTGAAGGAATACATACAGCAGCAGGGCTGTCTGGAACCCGTGGAGGCTGCCCGCATTGCTAAGGAAATTGCCGGGGCATTGGGTGCTGCACACAAAAACAATCTGGTACATTGTGATATTAAGCCTCATAACATATTGGTGATGGCTGACGGTCACATAAAGGTAACTGATTTTGGTATCGCCAGGGCTGTTTCATCTTCAACCATGACTTATAGCGGGGATGTAATGGGTTCCGTGCATTATTTTTCACCTGAGCAGGCCAAAGGGACTGCCATCACGACTAAATCGGATGTATATTCCCTGGGTGTGGTTCTGTATGAAATGCTTACAGGTTCATTGCCTTTCAATGGAGAAACCTCCGTAAGCATAGCACTGAAACACCTTCAGGAGGAGCCTGTACCTATTCGCCAGCTAAAGCCTTCGGTGCCTGCTGTTCTGGAGGCAATAGTACAAAAGGCCATGAACAAGGAGCCTATGATGAGGCCTGACAGCACGGAATTATTTGCTGACCTGGAACAGGCCCAGACAATGATATCGGGCAGAAGTGTTCCTGCTTCCAACAACAGTCAGATACAGGATCCATTTGCCACTCAGGTAATACCAAGGGTTACTCCTGAAATGATGCAGAATAACCAACCGGTACAATACAATTATCAAGGTCAGGATTATGGCTATGATAATCATCAGGAAGAGCCTGCTGAGAAGGGCCTGCTGAAATCGCGGAAATTCGTAATAGGCATGTTGTTTATTCTGATTGCCGGCTTCTTCATCGGAGCCTTTATGTCCTATGGTAATTTCTGGAGCTCAGTTGAGGTTGAGGTGCCTAATGTTGTGGGCAAATCTGAAGCCATTGCCCAGCAAATGCTGGAGGATAAAAAGCTACGGGTAAAGATTGCTGACAAGTATGATGCTGATGTTCCTGCAGGTGAAGTCGTGTCCCAGTATCCCGAGGCTGGAACCAGTGTCAAGGAGCAGCGTCAGGTTATTATATATGTAAGCCGTGGCGGAGAAGAGCTGACAATGCCGGATTTAAAGAGCATGTCCAAGGCTAACGCCGAGGCGAAGCTGAGAAAGATGGGCCTCAAAATTGGGGCCATATATGAGGAGGAAGGCAAGGAAACAGCCGGGACAGTGCTGTCCCAGGATCCTAGGCCAGGCTCCAAGGTGAAAAAGGGCCAAAGTGTTGATTTCACAGTCAGCAAAGGAGAAAAGAAGGTTGGTATCACACTGCCGGATTATACCGGTATGTCGGTGGACAGCGTGCGTTCGAATCTGGAGGCCAATAAGCTCACATTGGGCTCTGTTACCCAAAAGGCAAGTCCCCAGTCCAGTGGTACTGTCATAGGGCAGTCACCTGCTGCAGGCTCGGAAATCAAGGAAGGTAGCTCGGTAAATATCATTGTTTCCAGTGGGACAGCAGCTCCGTCGGCTCCTTCATCGCCGAATAAGGGGGCACAGAAAACATCGCCGGAACAGACCGTAAAACCATAAATTCAGGTTGAATTTTGCGTTCGTACTGAATTTAGTCCTATTTTGTCCGGTGGATTCCACCTGCATGGGCGGTTGGATTATCAGTAAATGTAAGGTATTGGGCAAAACCGCATGATTAAAGGAAGGGAAATATGCCAATAGGTCAGGTCGTAAAAACATATAATGGATTTTATTATTTGAAGGCGCAGCAGGACTCTGCGTTTTCTGACAGCCAGCTGCTGTCCTGCAGATTAAGGGGACGGATTAAAAGAGTCAGAGGCGCTGTTGTTACCGGTGATATGGTGGGATATGAGCTCTTGGGGGATGGTACAGGGGTAATAGAAAAATGTCTGCCCCGGAAAAGTATGCTGTACCGTCCGGCAGTGGCCAACATAGATCAGGTAATTATTACCTTTGCGATACGGGAGCCGGATATTAACAGCCTCCTGTTAAATCGTTTTTTGGTAATGGCAGAGTGGTCTGATATTCCGGAAATTATTATCTGCCTTAATAAAATCGATCTGATGTCTGACATACCTGAGTCGTTCATAAGGATATATTCTGATGCCGGTTACAGGGTAATATGTACTTCAGCCCATACCGGTGAAGGGATAGAGGAAATACGCGGACTGCTTAGGGACAGGGTAACTGTATTTGCCGGTCCTTCCGGAGTTGGCAAATCATCCCTGCTGAATGCAATAGATAAAGACCTGATGCTGGCTACAGGTCAAATCAGTGAAAAAATCAAGCGGGGCAAGCATACAACCAGAGTTGCCAGGCTGCTTCCGGTACAGGGTGGCGGTATTGTGGTAGATACTCCCGGTTTTGGGGCTGCAGAACTGGAGCATATCGATAAATCAGTATTGGCGGGATGTTTTCCTGAGTTTAGGCCATTAATAGAAAAATGTTATTATAATACCTGCACCCACAGCCATGAACCTGACTGCGGGGTGAAGGCGGCGCTGAATGCGGGACTGGTCAGTCAGGAGCGCTATGATGCCTATCTGAATATTTTACAAACGATTTTAGAAAGAAAGAAGGCTTATTGATGACAAAGGTTGCACCATCAATTTTGTCTGCGGATTTTTCCTGCTTAAAGGATGAAGTGGAAAAGGTAATTTCAGCAGGTGCTGATTATGTTCATATAGATGTAATGGATGGCACATTTGTGCCGGAGATAACCTTGGGGGCATTGATAGTAAAGTCAATCCGCCCAGTTACAGATGCGGTGTTTGATGTCCACCTTATGGTGGAGCACCCGGAAACCCAGATTGAGTCCTTTGCCAAGGCAGGAGCTGATATTATCACCTTTCATGTGGAAGCTGCCAGACATCCTCATAGGGTGATTCAGGCCATAAAGGCCGCCGGCTGCAGGGCAGGGATATGCCTTAATCCGGGGACTCCGTTAACCATGGTGGAGGAACTTATAAATGATATTGATATGGTTGTTATCATGTCAGTTAATCCAGGCTATGGTGGACAGAAATTCATCCCCAATTCCCTGAAAAAAATATCCCGTCTTAAGGCTATGCTCCTGGAAGCAGGTAGCCATGCCGAGATTGAGGTGGATGGTGGGGTGACTACCGCCAATTGCAATGAACTGGCCCGTGCCGGGGCAGATGTGCTGGTAGCCGGCTCTGCAGTATACAAGGCCCAGAATGTTGTTGAGGCCATAAAAGCATTGCATTGTGAAAAGTAAGGAGGCATCATTGTGCAGAAGGCAGTTGTTTTACTTTCCGGTGGCTTGGATTCTACAGTATGTATGGCTGTAGCCAAATCAAAGGGATTTGATATTTATCCCATCAGCTTTAATTATCATCAGCGGCACAATATTGAGCTTGAGGGAGCCAAAAAGGTTGCTGAGTTTTATAAAGTAAAAAAACATCTCATTATTGAAACAAATATGGAACAGATAGGTGGTTCGGCTCTCACGGATAATCATATAGAGGTTCCTGAGGGGAATGTAGACAGGGATGATGTACCAGTTACCTATGTACCGGCCCGTAATCTGATTTTTTTGAGTTATGCCATGGGCTATGCAGAGGTGATTGGAGCAGATTATGTGTTTATCGGCGTGAATGCAGTGGATTATTCAGGATATCCGGATTGTCGTCCGGAGTTTATTGAGAAATTCCAGGTGGCGGCAAATTATGCAACCAAAGCCGGTACTGAAGATGGCAGGCATATCACTATAGAGACACCTTTGCAGAATCTGTCCAAAAAGGAAATAGTCCAATTGGGAAGCCGCCTTGAGGCACCATTGCAGTTCACTCACAGCTGCTATAAGGGCGGTGAAAAGGCCTGTGGTGTATGTGACAGCTGCAAATTGCGCCTTAGGGGCTTTGCAGAAGCCGGTATTGTTGATCCTGTGGAATACGAAAATATGTAAGCAGGTGACTTTATGAAGGATGTACAAAACAGTATCGATCATCGAGGCATTGCTATTCAAAATGTTGGAATAAGGGATGTCCATATGCCCCTTCAAATTAAGACCAAGGAGGGGAATTATCAGCAGGTTTTGGGGAATATCAGCTTTACCATTTCCCTCCCCATGGAATACAAGGGAACGCATATGAGCCGGTTTCAGGAAATACTCAACAAATGGACCAGCTCACCTATAGCTGAAGGAGAAATGTCCGAAATACTGGGGGAGGCCTTGGATAGGCTTCAGGCTGAGGCTGCATCCCTTCACATTGAATTTAAATATTTTGTGGATAGGATTGCGCCTGTCAGTAAGCGACATTCTGTTTTGGATGTGGACTGTTTTTTTGATGGTTATCTGAAACGGGGGGAAGACCTACAGTTCATTCTTGGGGTGAAGGTGCCCTATACTTCCCTGTGTCCGTGCAGCAAGGAGATTTCTGATTATGGGGCCCATAATCAACGGGGCATTATGGATGTGCGGGTGCGTTTTGACAGTGACTGCGATTGTATTCTTATTGAGGATTTGGTGCTGTTGATGGAACAGCAGGCCTCATGTCAGATTTATCCTCTTTTAAAGCGTGAGGATGAGAAATTCGTGACTGAAAAGGCCTATGACAATCCCAAATTTGTGGAGGACATACTTCGGGATGGGGTTTTAGCCCTGCGTAAATTGCCGGGATTGGCCTGGTTTGCATTGGAATGCGATAATTTTGAAAGTATTCATAATCATAGTGCATACGCAAGGCATGAGGAAAATGTCAAATAAGACGATACTGATTCAGCTGGAGCGGTAAACGCCCATTGAATCAGTATTATTTTTGTACTTTTGGGGAGACCTGCTGTTGTTTGTTTGGCATGCAGTATAAGAAAATGATATAATGAAAAGTGTTGTTTTTTAATGATGTCGGGATGCTATGACTAAATGGCATTTTGCCGGGGAAAAGCATCGGGCATCAATTCTGTAGCTCAATCCTATCTCACTTTTTCTTTTGTGGGGTTTGAGCAGTACATAATCAAGTGATCTCTTTTGAGGAGTTGCTGAATGAATAAAGTTTATGGGCGAATATTGGGATTATTCCTACTGGTTGTGGTTATTTCCAGTGCGGTAATTTATTTTACTGTTGATATAAATACTATTTCCAGCCTGTATATGTTCAAGCCATGGTCTGTAATCCTGGCAGTATTGGCCATGATTATCGGTCTGGTACTTGATGGGACACGGCTGATGCACATGGTGCGGATATCCGGGGAGAAAATTACCCTGGAACAGGCTGTACAGGTTGTTTTTGGAAATTATTTCCTGGCCATGCTGGGGCCCGGGGCGGCAGCGGGTGCCATAGCTCAGGTCATGTTCCTGCGGAAGGCAGGGGTTCCCGGGGGGAAGGCAGCTGTGCTGGCACTGGTCCGCACGGTAGTGTCGATTTTGTTTTTGGCATGTTGCCTGCCTTTTATATTTTTACATGATGAAGGTATCCTTCCGGGGGTATCAAATGAGGTTATGGTCTATATTGCAGGCTCAGTAGCCGTGCTGCTGATTTTATTGGCATATGGTATCAGAAATAATGCATTTGATTATCTTGCCCTAAAAATAGCAAAACGTATGCCACGCAAATGGTGCAAAAAATTTGTGGATACCTACAGGGACAGCAAGGAAGGCATAAAGCTGCTGGCGTCATCGCCTTTATCCATGGTGCGGGTGTTTTTTGAATCGGGACTCAGTCTGATTTTTATTTATATGATAGTTCCTTTCCTGATGCTGGGACTGGGGGCAACGGTGGACTGGCTTACGGTAATGGGCCGTATGATGTTTTTGAATATTTTGTTGTATTTTTCACCTACTCCGGGAGGCTCCGGTATAGCTGAAGGTGGTTTTATATATTTATTCAGTTCCAGTGTACCTCCGGGGACAGTGGGTATCCTGGCGGTATCCTGGCGTTTTATTGCTGAATATCTGCCATTTTTTGTAGGCTTGTATTATACGGTTACTGTATTTGGTAAAAAGGTTTTGGATAAGGATTTTGATGAATCCCAGTCTGATTCATTGAATGCCATCAACAAGTAAATGACGGGCAAAAATCCTTTGCTGATGCCAGGGGAACTGATACTTCGCATTCACTGGGAAGGGCAGTTCCTATAAGTCGTGTATAAATTTGACCGGATAAGACTCATTTTATCAGCCTATAGCGGTACCGTTATAGGCTGTTTTGAGGTACAGGGTGATGAATACCTATAATAAATTCCTTGACAAGTTCATAGAAACAGGGGCTGTGGCCGGCATAGTAAATTATGCTTTTATTCTGGTCAACATTCTCGTGGTTACAAAAATGTGGCAGCGTGCCGGAATGCCTTATAATGGTGTATTTACTGCCGTGGTGCTAAGTTCACTTTTGGCTACGGCTGCAGCGGGAGTAAAGTATAGGTTAGGGGTTGCTGTGGCACCTGGGATAGCGGTCAACAGTTTTCTTTGCTATGACCTGATTATCTGCCATGGATTTACTTGGCAGGAGGCAATGTGCGTACCTCTTGTGGCAGGATTGTTGATACTATTTGTAGTATACACGGGAGCTTATCATAGGCTCATAAGGTCCTTGCCGGGATATCTTTTGCAGGTTATTCCAGGTGTTATTGGGGTTCTGCTTATATATCGGGGATTGATCATGGGTAATTTGGTCATAGGTACGCCTGTTCAGATTACCGGGATGGGCAGTATAAATGATCCAATAGCCATAATAGCTGGTGTGAGTACCCTGGTAGCATTGATTCTTTGGTGCCGTAATGGTGAATATGGTATTCTGTCGGGATTGCTGACCGCGGTTTTTTTTGCATTGGTCAGTGGGTATATGGTGTTGCCGGAGGCGTGGTTTTCCCTGCCCATGGGATTGATGGATACTGTCCTTCAGGTAAGCACTGATAGATTTGCTGAACTTATTGGTGCTGTACTGGTAGTCTTTTTGGTGCTTATTTCTGAGGGCATGGCCCTGGCGCAGGTGGTGGACAGGGACAATGAAGCTGGTGTAATTATGTCCAATGGATTTGCATCATTCCTGGGTGGTGTCATCGCCGGTGGGGCTATGAGTGTGTCTGAGGCTTCTGCAGCCTGTCGTTTTGATTCCAGGTATACTTATAAGCCGGTTTGGATTACGGTGATTTTGCTTTTGGTAACACTTTTTTGTGCGCCACTGCTGCTGGAGATGGCAGATTATGGCTTTATTTCAGTATCTGCGGTGATTTGTGCAGGTTGTTGCCTGCTGCAAAATTTGAAATTTTCTTCATTTAATGATAATATATCAATCTTAGCAGGTGTTTTTACATTGTTACTTGTTCCTTTGTGGGGAAGTCTTACTGCCGGGATAGGATGTGGCCTGCTTGTTTATTGTATTTTGATGCTTACTTCCGGACGGGGCAGTGAACTGTCATTAGAATTACTGCCAATTGTTGGGTTGTTTGTTGTTTATATGATCTATGGCTTTTAATGTTTTTGAATAGGGAGGTTTTGTCGTGCTTTTATATAATCAGGGGCTGAAAATTGTTTGTGCTGCAGTGGTAATGTCTGTGCTGCTGCTTCCGTCAAATGCCGTGGATGCAAAGACCGTCAACGGTAAGACGACAGTTTCAACTGAGAGGACTCTTCACAACGGTACTACTGTGGTGAATTCCAATAAGAAAAAAAAGAGCTTTGAGGAAAGAATACATGATATTTTATATCCTGAACCTGTACAGGATACAGCTCCTGAAAATGCGTCAAGTGTAGAGAAACCTATACAGACATACAGCAATGAGACCAGTATTCTGGGTGGTGCCGTTGCTACAAAGGAACAGTGTGTCAGATACCTGTTAAAGAATAATCCACATCCGCTTTTAAATACATCTCCTGAGCAGCTGGTGGAATTTTATTATGAAGAGGCAGCGCGGGAAGGGGTAAGGCCTGATATTGCCTTTGCCCAGGCCCTGAAGGAAACAGGTTATTTCAGCTATGGAGGTACTGTGATACCTGCTCAAAATAATTATTGTGGTCTTGGTACCACCAGTGCAACTGTAAAGGGTGCCTTTTTTGAGTCGCCAAGGGTTGGTGTGCGTGCGCATATTCAGCATCTTTTGGCATATGCTTCAACCTCCAGTCCGACAACACCTATTGTGGACCCACGATATGAATTGGTCAGAAAGAATTATGGCAACAACATTCTTCATGAATGGATGGACCTTAACGGTCGTTGGGCTGTGCCTGGTGTTGGTTATGGACAGAGTATTTTGGATTATTATCATGCAATTTTGCAGTCATGATAAAACTGTATAGTTATAGAGAGGATTTTTATTACAATGATTACAACCAGTGGAGTTACACTTCAGTTTGGAAAGCGCGTGTTATTTAAGGATGTTTCAATTAAATTTACTCCTGGAAACTGTTATGGTGTTATTGGAGCAAATGGTGCCGGCAAATCAACTTTTTTAAAGCTGTTGGCCGGTGATATTGAACCTACCAAGGGCTCAATTGAAATCACTCCTGGCGAGCGCATGTCCGTGCTGAAGCAGGATCACTTTGCTTTTGATGAATATGATGTTATACGCACCGTTATTATGGGCAATCAGCATCTGGTGGATATTATGGAAGAAAAGGATGCAATTTATGCCAAGCCTGATTTTTCTGATGAGGATGGTATAAGGGCTGGTGAGCTGGAGGCTGAATTTGCTGAGCTTAACGGTTGGGATGCTGAGGCAGATGCGGCCAAACTCCTGAATGGACTGGGAATCAGGGAGGAATTCCATAATAAGATGATGTCTGAAATGGATCCTGACCTGAAGGTGCGTGTGTTATTGGCCCAGGCACTTTTTGGCAACCCTGATATTTTACTGCTGGACGAGCCTACCAACCATCTGGATTTGGAATCAATCAAGTGGCTGGAGGATTTTTTGGCAGATTTTGAGAATACGGTTATCGTTGTTTCCCATGACCGTCATTTCCTGAATCAGGTATGTACGCATATCGCGGATGTGGACTTTGGGAAAATACAGCTTTATGTCGGCAACTACGATTTTTGGTATCATTCCAGTCAGCTGGCTATGCAGATGGCTAAGGATGCCAATAAGAAAAAGGAAGAAAAGATTAAGGAGCTTCAGACCTTTATTGCCCGCTTTGCGGCTAATGCCTCAAAATCCAAGCAGGCTACTTCCCGTAAAAAATTGCTGGAAAAGATTACCTTGGATGATATCAAGCCTTCATCACGCCGATACCCTTATATCGCCTTTACCCCGGACCGTGAGGCCGGCGACCAGCTCTTGCTGGTGGAGGGGATTTCCAAGACCATAGAGGGGGAAAAGGTGCTGGATAATGTGAGCTTCACCTTGAAGAAGGGTGATAAGGTGGCATTTACCGGGCCGAATAGTGCCGGTAAAACAGCTTTGTTCCAGATCCTCATGGGTGAAATGGAGCCGGATGAGGGTTCTTTCAAATGGGGCGTTACTACGACACAGGCATATCTGCCAAATGATAATACCCAGTATTTTGAGGGTTGCGAGCTGAGTCTTACAGATTGGCTCCGTCAGTATTCTAAGGACCCGGATGAATCCTTTGTCCGTGGCTTTTTGGGAAGAATGCTTTTCAGTGGTGAGGAGAGTCTGAAAAAGGCATCTGTCATTTCCGGAGGAGAAAAGGTCCGTTGCATGCTTTCAAAAATGATGCTCAGCGGGGCCAATGTCCTTCTGATGGATGAACCGACTAACCATCTTGACCTGGAATCCATTACTGCCCTTAATGAGGGATTGATTTCCTTTAAGGGGACCTTGCTCTTTACTTCCCATGACCATGAGTTCGTTCAGACGATTGCTGATCGGATTATTGAGCTTACACCGGGTGGTGTGTTTGATAAATTTACCACCTATGATGATTTCCTTGAGGATTCAGAACTGCAGGCCAGACTTGCAGAAAGATACAACAGTAAGTGATCATCGCCCTGCTGACGGTTTTGTGCTATGGATTACGAAGCTGTGGTGACTGCAGAAAGCTTCTGCCGGATAAGGAGTATTTATTGAATAACAGGCTCTCCCATATTGGGAGAGCTATCTGTATATATAGGTAAAGGTAGTGAAATCATGAAAAGTTTTGAAGAGCTTGGTGTCAGTGGCCCTTTATGTGATGCCTTGAGTAAAATGGGAATAAGGGAAGCTACCAGGGTTCAGGAAGAGGCTGTTCCTGCCTTGCGAAATGGCAGGGATACTATTGTACAGGCCCAGACAGGGACAGGCAAAACCCTGGGCTTTTTGCTTCCAATATATGATAAAATCAAGCTGCAGGCAGATAATGTTCAGGCTGTCATCATAACACCTACCAGGGAGCTGACCATTCAGATCTCAAAGGTGGCCGCGATTCTCGATAAGGCGAGTGGCATTAGGTCACTGGCCATATATGGAGGACAGGATATAGAACGGCAAAAACAGAAATTAGGGCGGTCGCCCCAGGTTATCATAGGAACTCCGGGACGCCTTCTGGACCACCTGCGTCGCCGTACGCTGAATTTCTCAACAACCAACAGGATTGTTTTGGATGAGGCTGATGAAATGCTTCGTCGGGGCTTTATCGAGGATGTGGAGACCATTCTTTCGGTTATGGCCAAGGACAGGCAAATTATGCTGTTTTCGGCCACTATGCCGGACCGCATCAAGAGCCTTGCCCATTGCTATATGTATCAGGTGCAGCATATTGAGATAAAGGCGGAGCATATTACCTTGGACAGTATTCAGCAACGGGTGGTGGATACTGTTGAATCCTCAAAGCTGGATAAGCTTTGCGAACTTATTAACGAAGACAGGCCGTATCTGGCTATGGTATTTTGCTCGACGCGGTCCAGAGTGTCCCAGGTTGCAATGGCTTTGGCCAGACGCGGTTACATGGCAGATGAGCTTCATGGTGAGCTGAGCCAGCTTCAGAGAACCAATGTGCTGAATAAATTTCGTCAGGCAAAGCTGCAGATTCTGGTCACCACCGATATTGCAGCCCGTGGGCTGGATATAGAAGGGGTGACCCATGTATTCAATTATGATATACCACAGGATACGGAAAGCTATATTCACCGTATCGGCCGTACCGGGCGTGCCGGACAGCATGGTGTGGCCATTACCTTTGTCAATGCCCGTCAATATAACATGTTGAGGAAAATCGAGGCAGGGATAAAAAATCATATCACCAAGGATGTTTCCAGCAGAAGCCTGGCTTCAAGACTGAAGCGTGAAAAGCGGGAAAAGGAGCTGGCCAGGAAAAAACAGGAAGCTGAAAAAAAGCAGGCTAAACTGGCAAAGAGCAAGTATGCAAACCGTAAGGGAAACAGCCATAAAGGCCGTAATGACAGGTCCAGGAGATTGAGAGACCGGGCAAAAAGAAAAAAATAACAATTTTTTATAAAAAATGCTTTACAAACCATAAATATGATGATAGTATATATACCTGTCAGCGGGAAAACACAAAGGGTGCCTCAGACTGAGGCAAAATGCAGTGTTATCCCTCATAAAGAGTTGATATTTGGGTAGGTGCCCGAGTGGTTAAAGGGAACGGACTGTAAATCCGTCGCCGTAGGCTACGATGGTTCGAATCCATCCCTGCCCACCATTTGACTTTTTATATTATTATCGCGGGATGGAGCAGTCGGTAGCTCGTCGGGCTCATAACCCGAAGGTCAGAGGTTCAAGTCCTCTTCCCGCAACCAAAGCCTGGAATGCTGATATAGCTCAGTAGGTAGAGCGCATCCTTGGTAAGGATGAGGTCACCAGTTCAACTCTGGTTATCAGCTCCATTATATATGGCTGCGTAGCTCAGTTGGCTAGAGCATTCGGTTCATACCCGGAGTGTCAGGAGTTCAAATCTCTTCGCAGCCACCAATCAGTAAATTAAACCCCTTTTATAAGGGGTTTTATTTATGCAAAGCATAAAATAGAACTTGTTTAGTGGGAGTTTTGTACAACTGCTGAATATAGGGATGTTTTATCCATCATTTCAGGGGCGCTCATTTTTTATCTTGGGTATGTGGAAGATGAGGCACTGTTAATATCAGAACAAAATGTCCTTTCCCTGTAATTTAATTTGATTGTTGTTGACAGTCAAATTTAATTGTGATAAATTATGTTAGTGACATTTTGTTAAGTGTTCAATAATTTCAATAGTAAGGAGTGCATAAGATGCGCAATGCAGTAACGCTGGCCTGCACCGTGTGCAAGAGTCGCAACTATCAGACCAACAAAAACAAAAAGAACGACCCAGATAGAATCGAATTCAATAAGTATTGCAAGTTCTGCAAGAAGCACACACTGCACAAGGAAACCAAATAATCAGCAGTTTTGTGTAAGGGTTGTAATATTAGACAGGATGTGAATGCATTGGCGGAAGAAAAAGCGTCAGCAGTTCAGACGAAGTCTTCAGGTTTTAGCCCTATGCAGTTTTTGCGTGAAGTTTCGGCTGAAATGAAAAAGGTATCTTGGTCCACCAAGGAAGAATTGGCAAGATATACAGTTGTTGTTTCAATAACTGTATTTGTCGTATGCTCACTTATCTGGGTGTGTGATACATTTTTTTCGAGGTTGTTTAATCTGATTTTACGCTAAGACTGGAGGGTAGGGATGCCTTGCATCCAAATGTATGGAATCTGAAAAGACACTTGAAAGACATTGGTATGCTGTGCATACCTATTCCGGATACGAAAATAAGGTCAAGACCAATCTGGAAAGGAAGGTCAGCTCTTTAGGACTGGAGGACAAAATCTTCAATGTACTGGTCCCGGTTGTGGACGAGGTCGAGAAGAAGAATGGTGTTGAAAAGGTCATAAAGAGGAAGCTCTTCCCGGGTTATGTATTCGTAGAGATGATAGTCAATGCAAAGACTTGGTTTGATGTACGAAATACAGATGGCGTTACAGGGTTTGTCGGTGCCGGTACTGATCCTACGCCAATTGATGAAGACCAGATGGCCAATATATTGAATTTGATGGGCTTGTCAGAAGAAACGGTTAAGCCGGTTATCAATATTGATGTTGAGGTTGGTGAGTTCATTAAAATTAAATCCGGTTCATTTAAAGATTATGCAGCAAAGGTTGTTTCCGTGGACAACGAAAAAGGGAAGCTCAAAGCCCTTATTGAGATGTTTGGTCGTGAAACACCTGTTGAACTTGATTTCAATCAGGTAGAAAAAAGCTGATTTCCTTTTAAGGAGGTGTATATAAAATGGCTAAGAAAGTTGCAAAGATGGTAAAGCTGCAGGTTGAGGCCGGCAAGGCTACTCCAGCTCCTCCAGTAGGTCCTGCCCTTGGTCAGGCTGGTGTCAACATCATGGCTTTCGTTAAGGAATTTAACGAGAGAACTGCAAAGCAGAGTGGTCTTATCATTCCAGTAGAAATTACTGTATTTGAGGATAGATCCTTTACCTTTATCACCAAGACTCCTCCAGCTGCTGTTCTTCTGAAGAAGGCTGCAGGTCTGGCAAAGGCTTCTGGTGAACCTAACAAGAACAAGGTTGCAAAGCTGCCTCGTGCAAAGGCTCAGGAGATTGCTGAGTCCAAGATGGCAGATTTGAACGCTGCAAGCATTGAAGCTGCTACTCGTATGATCGAGGGTACTGCACGCAGCATGGGTATCGAAATCGTTGACTGATAACTGTTTCGTGTCCGTGGGAGGAAAATCCGTTATTACCACGAAGGGAGAATTTTTGAAATGGCAAAAGCAGGTAAGAAGTATCAGGATGCTGTAAAGCTTCTTGAGGCTGGTAAGGTTTACACTGTTGAGGAAGCTGTAGAGCTCGTTAAAAAGACTGCTACTGCAAAATTTGACGAGACCATTGAGCTCCATGTACGCTTGGGCGTAGATCCTAAGTATGCAGATCAGCAGGTTCGTGGCGCTATGGTGCTGCCACATGGCACCGGTAAATCCAAGCGTGTATTGGTATTTGCAAAGGGTGCAAAGGTTGAAGAGGCAGAGGCTGCAGGTGCAGACTTCGTAGGCTCTGACGAAATCGTAACTAAGATCCAGGGTGGCTGGACTGACTTTGATGTCGCTGTAGCTACTCCTGATATGATGGGTACTGTTGGTCGTCTTGGTAAAATCCTCGGTCCTAGAGGCTTGATGCCAAACCCTAAACTGGGTACTGTAACCATGGATCTTGGTAAGGCAATCAGCGAAATCAAGGCTGGTAAGGTTGAATACCGTACTGATAAGGCTGGTAATGTACATTGCCCTATCGGCAAGGCTTCCTTCGATGCTGCTAAGCTCGTGGAAAACCTTAATGCTTTGATGGATACATTAATCAGAGTAAAACCGGCTGCTGCAAAGGGTCAGTATATCCGCTCCGTGACCATCAGCTCCACTATGGGACCTGGTGTTCCGGTAGTACATGCTTGATTTTTTGCGGGCTGTATAATAGAATAGTCTATGGCTGTAGACAGCAGGTATGAAAATATTTCATTTAAAGGATGAACGCCTGCCGAGGCCGGATGCGTGTGCATGAATATGCGGCCTCCGGTGAATCAGCCGGAGGCCGTTTTTGCTCTTTATATTTTTGAAAAGGAGGTGTATTCATGGCTGTTACAGAACAGAAGAAGGCAATTGTTGCTAACTTGAAAGAAATTCTCACCAGCTCCAAGGGCGCTGTTATTACTTCCTATAAGGGATTAACTGTTGCTCAGGATACTGCGTTGCGTGTAGAGCTTCGTAAAGCTGGTGTTACCTACCATGTAATTAAAAACACTATGACTCGTATTGCTGCCCAGGAGGCAGGCCTTGATGAGATGGTTCCATTCCTCGAGGGCACTACTGCTATGGCGTATTCTGCAGATGATGCTGTTGCTCCTGCAAAGGTAATAAGTGAGTTTATCAAGAAGAACAACCTGGCTGAAGAGGAAAAGCTGGTAGTAAAGGGTGGTATCGTTGAAGGTAAGGTCGTAACTCCTGATGAGGTTAAGGCTATTGCTGCCCTGCCTTCCAGAGAAGTCCTTATCGGCAAGCTGCTTGGCAGTATGCAGGCTCCTGTATCCAATACCGTTGGCGTTATGGGTGCTATGCTTCGCAGCATTGTCAATGTGCTTGATGCAGTACGCAAGCAGAAGGAAGAGCAGGCATCCGCTTAAGCTCACTGCTGCTTAAATATTATTAAAAAAGAAATTAATGTTTATAATTGGAGGAAATAAAAATGACTAATGAAGAAATCTTAGAGGCAATTGGTAACTTGACTGTTCTTGAGCTTTCCGAGCTCGTAAAGGCTGCTGAGGAGAAGTTCGGCGTATCCGCTGCTGCTCCTGTTGCTGTAGCTGCTGCTGCTCCTGCTGAGGGTGGCGCTGCTGGCGAGAAGTCCGAGTTTGATGTAATCCTGAAAGAGGCTGGCGCTGGCAAGATCAACGTAATCAAGGCTGTTCGTGAGGCTACCGGTCTTGGCCTGAAGGAAGCAAAGGCTCTCGTTGATGGTGCTCCTGCTCCAATCAAGGAAGGTATCTCCAAGGCTGATGCTGAGGCTCTGAAGAGCTCCCTCGAGGCTGCTGGTGCAACTGTAGAGTTGAAGTAATTCTGGTTTAGCTAATATTAAACTGTAAATTGGCTGTGAAAATGAGCAATCATTTTCACAGCTTTTTTATTTATATTTGTTTTAATCCGTATCTATTTAAATTGAATTTTTCCAGAAGCAAGAATGTAATCACTGTGTTTGTGCGATGCATTCAAAAAAATACTATTAATTAGCATGTTTTTCTTGACACAGCCATATAATATTGGTAAAATTAATTGCTACAAAATGAGTAACTGTAGCTGCGATTAATATCGCGAAAACAAGTAAATTAAGTTCGTGCAAGGAGTATTAAATGGATTCATCAGGTGTTATTAAACATTTGGCAATGCGTCGTGTGGTTTTAGCCCATGAAGAGGTGTTGTGAATCTGTTTATTTTTCGTGTGCGGATTTTTTGTCATTTTTGTTATTTTTAGCTAAGGAGTGAAGTACTTAATGTTTCATCCTGTGCCGGTAGGCAAACGAACCAGGTATAGCTATGCCAAGATTAAAGAGGTCATGGAAATGCCTCATTTGCTGGACATTCAGCGTAAGTCTTATGAGTGGTTTATTGGTGATGTGGAAAAGGGGACCAAGGGAACAGGTCTTATGGAAATATTTGAGGATATTTCCCCTATTACTGATTTCCAGAACAAGATTGAATTAAGACTCTTGGATTATTCTCTGGGAGAGCCAAAATATGGCCTCGAGGAGAGCAAGGAGAGGGATGCAACTTATTCAGCACCTCTCAGGGTTAAGGTTCGTCGCATTAACAAGGAAAATGGAGAATTTCATGACAGTGAGATTTTTATGGGAGATTTCCCCCTGATGACCAGCTCAGGCACTTTTGTAATCAATGGTGCTGAGCGCGTTATCGTAAGTCAGCTTGTTCGTTCTCCGGGAGCTTATTATGAGGTGAATGTGGATTCATCCGGTAAATCCCTGTTCAATGCTACAGTCATACCAAATCGCGGGGCATGGATCGAACTGGAAACAGATGCCAATGATGTGATTTCAGTTCGTATAGACAGGACCCGTAAACTGCCTGTAACTGTTTTCCTTAGGGCACTTGACTGCATTAATAAGGCAGAAAAGATCAGATTGCAGCAGATAGAGGATGGAACTGCCAGTGCAGCTGAGACAGGTCGAAATGAGGATCATATTGAGGTGATTACCTCTGATTTGTCCTTTGGTACCAGCGAGGAAATCATGGCACTCTTTAATAATGATCCGGCTATAGCCGCAACATTGGAGCGCGATAGTACTGAAGCTGATCAGGACAGGCCTATAGAAGAAGTTGCCCTGGATGAAATATACAAGCGCCTGCGTCAGGGTGAACCATTCAATGTGGATAATGCCCGCCAGATGCTGCGCAGTCTCTTCTTCGATAAGAAGCGTTATGATTTGGCTACTGTTGGCCGGCATAAAATCACAAAAAAATTGGGCTGGAAGTACCGTCTGGTAGGACAGGTACTCCTTGAACCATTGGTGGATCAGGAAACCGGAGAGATCATTATTCCTGCCAACGAGATAATCAGTCAGGATTTTGTCGATGAAATCACTGTTGAACAGGAAAAGGCAATATTTGGTGAAAATAAGGCCATTACCATTACTGTGAAGTTGGATGATGAGGGGAATACTCTTGAGATGATTTGTTCTCCAACCCTGATTGATAAGAAGCGCACTATCGCAGTTAATGATATTATTGCTTCAATCAGTTATCTCATTAACCTTATGCATGGTGTGGGAAGAACAGATGATATCGACCATCTGGGAAATCGTCGCGTGCGTTCTGTAGGTGAACTCCTTCAGAATCAGTTCCGTATAGGCCTGACCCGTATGGAGCGTGTAGTTCGCGAGCGCATGTCAACCCAGGAGGATATTTCTGCTGTCCAGAATCTTATTAATATTCGTCCTGTAGTGGCTGCCATTAAGGAATTCTTTGGTTCATCACAGCTGTCACAGTTTATGGACCAGCACAATCCTTTGGCTGAGCTTACCCATAAGCGTCGTTTGTCTGCCCTGGGACCTGGTGGTCTTTCCAGAGAGCGTGCAGGATTTGAGGTTCGTGATGTTCATAATTCCCATTACGGCCGTATGTGTCCTATTGAGACCCCTGAAGGTCCTAATATCGGTTTGATTGGTTCACTGTCCAATTATGCCCGTATTAATAAGTATGGCTTTATGGAGACTCCATATCGCCGTATTGATAAGGATAAAAAGCGTGTTACCAATGAGGTTAAATATATTACAGCTGATGCTGAGGATACCTTGATCATTGCTCAGGCCAATGAGCCATTGGATGAGAATGACTGGTTTGTAAATGAGCGTGTAGTAGCCCGTGTTCACGAGGAGACCACTGAGGTGCGCCGTGAAAAGGTTGACTACATGGATGTTTCACCAAAGCAGGTTGTTTCCATTGCAACAGCAATGATACCATTCCTTGAAAACGATGATGCCAACCGTGCTCTGATGGGTGCAAACATGCAGCGTCAGGCTGTACCGCTTTTGCGGACTCAGGCACCTTTGGTTGGTACCGGCATGGAATATAAGGCTGCCTGTGACTCAGGAGTCATGATCCTGGCAAGGAATTCAGGTAAGGTCCAGTCTGTAAGTGCTGATAAAATCGTAATTCGTACAAAATCCGGTGATATGGATGAGTATAAGCTGCAGAAGTTTATGCGCTCCAATCAGGGAACATGTATTAATCAGCTCCCTATCGTATTCAAGGGGGACAAGGTTGAGGCAGGACAGCCTATAGCTGATGGTCCGGCGACCGACCACGGTGAGCTGGCCCTGGGTTATAATATTATTGTTGCGTATATGCCTTGGGAAGGTTATAACTACGAGGATGCTATTCTCCTTAGTGAAAACCTTGTAAAGAGGGATATTTATACATCCATTCATATTGAGGAATATGACTGTGAAGCCCGTGATACCAAGCTGGGGCCAGAGGAAATTACAAGGGATATCCCAAATGTTTCCGAGGAAAATCTCAAGGATCTGGATGAGAATGGTATCATCCGCATAGGTGCTGAGGTGAGAACCGGTGATATCCTGGTGGGCAAGGTTACTCCAAAGGGAGAGACTGAGCTGTCTGCTGAGGAGCGCCTGTTGCGGGCAATCTTCGGTGAGAAGGCCAGAGAGGTCCGTGATACCTCACTGCGTGTTCCGCATGGCGAGGCAGGTAAGATTGTAGATGTCAAGGTATACAGCCGTGAAAATAACGATGAGCTTAATCCTGGCGTCAATAATATGGTCCGTGTTTATATTGCCCAGAAGAGAAAGATTTCTGTTGGTGATAAGATGTCCGGCCGTCATGGTAATAAGGGTGTAGTTTCCCGTATCATGCGTGAAGAGGATATGCCATTCCTGCCGGATGGTACTCCGGTTGATGTGGTATTGAATCCTTTGGGCGTGCCTTCACGAATGAACATTGGACAGATACTGGAAACACATTTGGGTATGGCTGTAAGAAATATCGGTACTCAGATTAAAAACGGTGATCCAACTGTAGAACAGCGTCTCCGTGATATAGGATATGATTTCGATAAGTATGGTATGCCTAAGTCTGATGTTGCAGGTGTTCACATTGCAACACCGGTATTTGATGGTGCCCGTGAAAAAGATGTATTTGATACTATCCGTGCATCCGGTATGGATGAAGATGCAAAGACTGTTTTGTATGATGGCCGTACAGGTGAGCCATTCAAGAACAAGGTTACTGTGGGCTGCGTTTATATGCTGAAGCTGCATCATCTGGTTGATGATAAGATTCATGCCCGTTCTGTTGGTCCATACTCCCTTGTAACTCAGCAGCCGCTGGGTGGTAAGGCACAGTTTGGTGGTCAGCGTTTCGGTGAGATGGAGGTATGGGCCCTGGAAGCATATGGCGCTGCATACACTCTTCAGGAGATACTGACTGTTAAGTCTGATGATGTTGTAGGCCGTGTTAAAACCTATGAATCCATTGTCAAGGGAGAGAATATACCAGAGCCTGGTGTTCCTGAATCCTTTAAGGTTCTTATTAAGGAATTGCAGAGTATCGGTCTTGATATCAAGGTTCAGGATGAAAATGCCAATGAAATTCTGGTACAGGATGATGATGACGACATCAAGGATGCTGCCAATGAACTTGGGGTTGATGTAAACGGAGTGGATGATTCTGCTACGGTACAGGAATCTGATGAATACTCTGATGAAAATGAAACAGAGGACAGTTATTCTGATAACGATCTGATTGTGAATGTTGATGCCGCTGATGATGATAGTAATGATTAAGGGAAGGGAGTGACACGCCCTTGTTGGATGTAAATAATTTTGATTCAATGCGTATAGGTCTGGCTTCCCCAGATAAAATCAGGGAATGGTCTTATGGTGAGGTTACTAAGCCGGAAACTATTAATTATCGTACTTTAAAGCCGGAAACTGCAGGGCTTTTCTGCGAGAGAATTTTTGGACCAACCCGCGACTGGGAATGTCATTGTGGAAAATATAAGAGAATACGCCATAAGGGAACTATTTGTGAGCGTTGTGGTGTTGAGGTAACCCGTGCCAAGGTTCGCCGTGAGAGAATGGGGCACATCGAGCTGGCTGCACCGGTATCCCATATCTGGTATTTTAAGGGAATTCCAAGCCGTCTTGGGCTGATATTAAATATTGCCCCAAGAAAATTGGAAAAGGTATTGTACTTTGCTGCCTTTGTAGTTCTTGACCATGGTACGGTGGACGGTGTAAGCAGCACCGATCAGGCGAAAAAACGGTTTGAGGATATCGAGCCGGAGGTACTCAGCGAAAAAGAATATATGGAAGAACGCGGGAAGTATGATCCTAATTCCTTCAGGGTAGGTATGGGTGCTGAGGCCATTAAGGAATTGCTTCTCAGACTGGAGGCTGATCTTCCTGAGGAGGAGCAGAATCCTGAAGAAGGCTTGATAACAAATCTGGACAAGCTTCACAAATGCCTTACCGAAGCATTACGCGAAGCAACCAGCCAGCAGAAGAGGTTGAAGTTGATACGCCGTCTTGAGGTGGTAGAAGCCTTCCGCAAATCTGGTAACAAGCCTTCATGGATGATAATGGATGTTGTACCGGTCATTCCACCGGAGCTTCGTCCTATGGTACAGTTGGATGGTGGCCGTTTTGCAACCTCCGACCTGAATGACCTTTATCGTCGTGTAATCAACAGAAACAATCGTCTGAAACGCCTGTTGGAGCTTCATGCACCTGATATTATTGTCAGGAACGAGAAGCGTATGCTTCAGGAGGCTGTAGATGCCTTAATAGATAATGGTCGTCGTGGGCGTCCTGTAACAGGTCCTGGTAACCGTCCGCTGAAGTCCCTTTCAGATATGCTCAAGGGTAAGCAAGGGCGTTTCCGCCAGAACCTTCTTGGTAAGCGTGTAGATTATTCCGGACGTTCTGTTATCGTTGTCGGACCAGAGCTTAAGCTTCATCAGTGTGGTCTGCCAAAGGAGATGGCACTGGAACTCTTTAAGCCATTTGTTATGAAGCGTCTGGTTTCTGACGGGATTGCACATAATATTAAATCTGCAAAGCGTATGGTTGAGCGTGCTAAGGACGAAGTATGGGATGTTCTGGAGGGTGTAATCAAGGAGCATCCGGTTCTTCTGAACCGTGCACCAACACTGCATCGACTTGGTATTCAGGCCTTTGAACCTGTATTGACCGAGGGTCGTGCCCTGAAATTGCATCCATTGGCTTGTACTGCATATAACGCTGACTTTGATGGTGACCAGATGGCCATTCATCTTCCATTGTCTGCTGAGGCACAGGCGGAAGCCCGTGTCCTGATGTTGGCAGCCAATCATATACTGGCCCCTAAGGATGGTGGCCCTATTATCGTACCATCCCAGGATATGGTGCTTGGATCATACTATTTGACTGCTGTCAGAAATTCCAGCCAGGGAAGACCTGTTGTAGGTGAAGGAAAGATCTTTACCGGAATTAATGAGGCCCTTTTGGCATATCAGCATCAGGAACTGGATATACAGGCTGAAATCAAGGTTCGTATAAAGGAAACTGATGATGAGGGCAATGTTACTGACTATGGACTTGTCCGTACATCCCTTGGCCGTATGATATTCAATGAGACATTGCCTAAGGCAGTACGCCAGTACAGTCAGGACAAGGAGACCGGTGAGTGGTCACTGGGTATGCTCATGAATAAAAAGCAGTTGGGCAAGCTGGTAGATAAATGCTTTAAGACACTTGGTGCCAGTGAAACTGCTGTTGTAATAGATAATGTCAAGAATCTTGGATATCATTATGCTTGTATTGCAGGCATGACAGTAGCCATATCTGATATTAAGGTTCCTGAGAAGAAGCAGTCCCTGTTGGATGAGGCAGAGGCCAAGGTAAAGAAGACCCAGCGCCAGTTTGAGCGTGGTCTTATCAGTGATGAGGAACGCTACAAGAAGGTTTGCAAGGTTTGGGATGAAGCTACCAATCAGGTGGCTGATGCAATGTATGATAATTATGCGGACAACGAGCCATTCAATCCAATTTACATGATGGCTGACTCCGGTGCCCGTGGTAACAAGTCACAGATGCGTCAGCTGGCCGGTATGCGTGGCCTGATGGCAGACCCATCCGGTAAGACAATTGAGATTCCAATTACGGCAAACTTCCGTGAAGGATTATCAGTATCCGATTACTTCATTTCTTCTCATGGTGCCCGTAAGGGTTTGGCTGATACGGCACTGAGAACTGCTGACTCCGGTTATCTAACCCGTCGTTTGGTCGATGTTGCCCAGGATGTTATTGTGCGTGAGGAAGACTGTGATGTAGTTGGTATCAATCTGGTGCGTGAGCGTGCTAAACTGGCTGTATCAGCTACAGCAGCTGTTGAGGAGCTCAAGGAAAACCTGGAAGGTCGCGTTTTGGCTGCAGATGTTGTCAGCCCTGAAACCGGAGAGATTCTCCTCAGCAAGAATAATACCCTTGATGAAGCAGCTCTTAAGGTTATTGGCGAAGCCGGACTGTCTGAGATAGTTCTGTGCGGTTCATCTTCAAGCAATGATGCTGATATCTCCAATGCAGCTGCTACAGAAACCATCAAGTTGGGGACTCCTGATGAAAACATCAGAAAGTCCATTAAGGCTGCAATGATAGCTCAGATGATGGGCAAGAATACTACTGAGGCCGTATTCGACAGCAATGGTGTCGAAATTATTCCGGCAGGTGTACCTCTCACCGAGGAGTACATCGAGGCTGTTTTGTCCAGTGATGCCAAGGAAGTTAAGGTTCGTAATAACAATATACGCGGTATCGAGGTTGAGGCCATCGTTGAGGGCAGTGGTGTGATTGAACCGCTGAAGGACAGGATTCTGGGCCGTGTATTGGCTGAGGATATCATTGATCCTAAGAGTGGCAAAAAGATTGCTTCCATTAATGATGATATTGATGAGGCTTTGGCTGAGGAAATCTGCAAGGTCCGTACCAAGGTTTCCATCAGAAGTGTACTGACCTGTAAGTCACAGTATGGAGTCTGCATCAAGTGCTATGGCCGTGACCTGGCCAATGCTACCAAGGTTAATGTAGGTGAGGCTGTAGGTATAATCGCTGCACAGTCCATCGGTGAGCCTGGTACTCAGCTTACAATGCGTACATTCCATTCCGGCGGTGTCGCCGGTGGTGATGATATTACCCAGGGTCTTCCTCGTGTTGAGGAATTATTTGAGGCAAGAAAGCCTAAGCATAATGCTATTATTGCCGAAATCGAGGGCGATGTTACCGTGGCAGAGAAGGATAAAATCTTCACTGTTACCATCACTCCTAAGGATGACCCAAGCAAGTTCAAGGAATATGTATTGCCATTTAATTCCCGTCTTGCTACACATGATGGTGATTATATCAAGCCTGGTGACAAGATTACTGAAGGTTCAATCAATCCACACGACATCCTTCGTGTCTGCGGACTTAAGGAAACCCAGAATTATCTCGTATATGAGGTTCAGAAGGTTTATAAGCAGCAGGGTGTTGGTATTAATGATAAGCATATTGAGGTTATGGTTCGCCAGATGCTTCATAAGGTTCGTATTGATGCCCACGGAGGCACCGATTTCCTGCCAGGCGAATATGTTGATATCAACAGCTTTGAGACTGCAAATACCAAGGCTATTGCTGAAGGCAAGGAGCCGGCTGTAGCAAAACCAATTCTTTTGGGTATTACCAAGGCAGCTTTGGCTACAGATTCCTTCCTGTCAGCTGCATCCTTCCAGGAAACTACCCGTGTCCTGACTGATGCCGCTATTAAGGGTAAGGTTGATCCGCTTTTGGGTCTTAAGGAAAATGTTATTATTGGTAAGCTGATTCCTGCCGGTACAGGGATGAGCTGTTATCGTAATATCAAGGTTGTCTACGACGATGAGCCGGAGAAAACCGTTGAGGCAGAAGCTGAAGCTGCTGCTGAATAAACAGTTACACCGTAAATTTAAAAAAGCGTAACGGAAGGCTTATGTGTACCGACCCCCAAAAGTTAGACCATAAAATCTAACGATTGGAGGTCGGTATTTTTATGTCTAAATATAGCTTTGAATTTAAGAAAAAAGTTGTTATGGCATATTTGAACGGTGAAGGTGGTGAAAATTTCTTGGCATCA
>NZ_JAILFV010000203.1 GCF_024697385.1 Anaerovibrio sp. | reverse complement strand
CTTTAAGATGTCCCCTTCCTCTTTAGGTGGGGGAAAACAAACTACAACAGCTGGCGAGCATATCTCCCAGCTCGTTGAAACGCTAATTGGAAGATTTTTCTTCTAAAGAAGAAAAATTTGAACAATGGCGTTATAACAAGTAGGAGATCAGGATATGGTGTTAAGGGAAGACAAAGGCTTTTCAATGATTGAACTGATAGTGTATGTGGCTATTGTGGGGATAATTTTGACCATTGCCGTGCCAAAATACAATAATGCCATTGCAATGGCCAATACAGCTCGTATACAGGCTGATCTGCAGGTGCTGGATGGTGCGGTGATGATGTATTATACAGAGCATGGAACTTATCCCTCAGAAATAGAGGCATTAGACGATTATGTGAGAAATGCACAGGATATCCATCCCCCAAAGGGACGGTGCTTATTACGGGATGGCAGTGCAATTGAAATTGATGTGGATTCTTATGCAATAGATCCAGTTGAAAATGAAGTTCTGTGTCAGGGCTACAGGCTGTCAGATTTTGGTCGTCAGGAGAAGCCCTGATGGCAGTGTCGGAGTATGGGCTGGTAAGTATTTTAAAAAGCAATCAAAGGATGGTCTTGCTTTGGTGGATCAGTGTGACAGTGCCGGAAATTTATATGACAGGTGATCTGCAGCAACCATTTAAACTGGCTGTATTTAATTTATTGATTATCGGGTGTGGGGTACTTGATTACTATTATGGACGATTGTTTAATCAGCTCACGGCGCTTACTGGCTTTACGGGGCTTATATTTTCATGCTATGGACAAGGGGCAGCCCTGGGGCTTTGTCTGGAGGGATCCCTGGTATTTGGCGGTATCCTTTTTGTCTTGCGGGTCGTATCCAGAAATGGGCTTGGGGCAGGTGATGTTAAATTTGGTTTTGCACTGGGAATCTGGCTGGGACCGGAGGCATCTCTGGCAGCAGTATACATCGCCTTTGTCACGGGAGGGATATATGGCTTATTTTACTTGTGGTACAAGGGGATACATTTATGGCAGGCCGGAATGATTACAATTCCTTTTGGTCCCTTTATGGCTCTGGGAGGCTCAGCAGGAATGATTTGGGGAAAAGATGCGTTGGCAGCCTGGCTGAGTTTGTTGCAGATATAAGGGGAGTCGGGCTGGTGGATTTATTGGTGACAATTAGTATTATTGCGGCCTTGACGGGGATGATAATGCCACTGTTTACAGCAGTTGATCAATTTCGTCTGGAATATGAAGCCTCTGTTTTATATCACAGGCTGAAATATGTCAGGGAAATAAGCACCTATACAGATTATTTTAAAGAGGCTGAGGGACGGACATATGAGCCGGTGCCAAGACTGATACTTGAGGAGTCCCAGCATAAAATCCTGTTAAGGTCAGGCAAAAAGCTGCTGACGAGCTGGTCATACGGAAGTGATATTAATATCAGCTGCAACAGGGCTGAAATTATGTTTTGGCCCAATGGGGAAGCTACAGCAGGAATGTATACAATCAGCCTGGGAGATAAACAGTCTCGGGTAATAATTGACAGAGTGGGGAGAATAAGAATTGAATGACCATGGTAATGACAGGGGGTATATGATGTTGGAGGTTCTTCTGGGGGTCATTACCCTGATTGTATTAACAGGTTTTGTTAAATGCAGTGCAGTATCCTTTGATTCAGTGATATATTTTGAGCATCGCGTTGTGGCGCACATCCTGCTTAGGGAAAAAATGGACCGGGCCGTTATGGAAAATGATTGTGGTACTGATAGTCTGCTGGTACCCGGCAGTATCAGCTATACGGTAAAAACAGAAAAGCATGGCACTGGTGAATTGTATGGGGAATGTACATGGCAGGAAGGAACCAGGAGGTGCAGTCTGAAACGGAAAAGGGATTTGGTGGAAAAGTAAATTGAAATGGAATAAGGGGCAGTTGACATCGGATGACGGCATGGGCATGGTGGAGCTGATGGTTTTATTACCGGTTTATATGGTATTGATTTCAGGAATATTCTTTGTATATGGAGAATTGAGCAGAGGATGTGTAGGGCTGATAAGCTATTGGCAATGTGTCGAGGAAATAAGGTTTATCATGGACACCCTGTATGATGCTGTTCATAGCGCAAAAAAAATTACCATCACAGAAGGAAACAGTATGGAGCTGGTACAATGCTCTTCTGATGGCAGTGAAAGAAAAATCAGGTATGCTTTCTCAAGAGGTCCGGAAAAAACAGGTATTTTATATTATAATGGCCAACCTATATCCAGCCTGGACAATAAAAAATATGTGAACATCAGGGAAATACAGTTCAGGGAAATTTCTCCATATAAAGTACGGATTAAAATAGATGTAGCAAATGGTATAACCGGTCAGGAAATTCAGATGGATACCGTCTTGTACAGTTATTGTATATGGAAAAAAAGCCTCGAGGGAACGGAGGAATATGATGATGCGTTCCTGTGACAGGGGGAGTCTTTCACTGCTGGGGGTTGTAATAATAGCCCTGGCAGGAATAATGATTGGAATAATATGGATTATGGAGCAGAATGAGCTGAGGCTGGTAGAAACAGATATTTTGAGGGAAGATATGAGAATGGTGGCAGAAAATTCCTGTGACAGGGAATACAGGCTCCTTTCAGGGAACAGTGAAAAGGTACAGGAAATACTGTGTTATCAGGAGGGGCTGCATAAAACAGGAAATTACATTGTTCCCTCTGACATGGAGTGTGATACCTATGTAGGGGTAGTGGGTAATACGCTGATAATATGGGCAGTGGTCCGAAAAAATGAGATAAAGGTTCAGTGTGGCTATTGTCTGGATGTAGACAGGGAAACCGGTGAATGTTGTCTGAGGGGAATGTTTTGATTGAGGCTGGTGCAATTTTTCAGGAAAGAAAGAAGGCATATTTCAGCATTATATTGTACGGAAAATAAAGGTTATGTCCTGGCGGTTTCCGCGTTGTCAACCAGCCAAATTATTGTTGAAGGGCTGGATATGGTGACTGATGCAGGGAATAAGCCGGAATGCCGTATCTTAGAAAGAATGCTGCAGCTGTCAGGTGATTCTGAAATCATTCTTTGCCTCAGTGACAATGAATTTGATACAGTGATAAAGGATATACCGGGGCTCACTGCCAAAGAGGTAAATCAGGCAGTTAGCCTGGAGATAAAATACTTATATGCTGATAATTGTTTATGGGGTTATGAATATGATGGATCCCGGCTGACAATAAAAACAATTTTATCAGAAAGGGTCGAAGAACTTGCAAAAGAATATGGAAATGAGCTGGTGATATCAGGGGTTATTGGATTGCCAAATAATGCTGGGCAGGTTGACTGCTTTGTCGATTGGCAGGAGTTTACACCTGAAGCGCTTGATGTGACTTATATAAAATTATTGGGGGGAATAGCGAGCTATCTGAAAAATGACTCCCTTTGCCTGATGCGTCTTCCAAAATTGTTTTTTGAATGGAGGTGGGACAGGATTAGTGTACTGCTTTTTACCCTCAGTATGGCAGCCGGATTGATTCTGGGGAGTGTTGGACATCTGTGGCATAACAGCCTGCAGACAGAGTGCAGGGAAAAAAAGCAGCAGCTGGCCCTGATGGAGGAAACTGTTCGTATACATTCAAAAACAGAAAAGCTGACAGCTGATGGGAAAAAAAACTTGGTCACCTTGGCAGGCTTGGGGGAAAAGGGCCTGGGTATTTCCGGATACAGTATAATGGTATATCTTTCGTGTTCTTCTTCGGAAGGAATTGTATTATCTGAAATTGTGGCGGAGCCAGCTAAAGGGCTTGTGGTGCATGGACAGGCAAAAAATATGGACAGATTGCTTGATTTCATTAATCATTCCGATAAAATGGGCGGCTGGATTAAGGGAAAAATGATGATTGAGAAGACTGAACAGGATGAGAATGGTTATATCAGATTTACTTGCAAAGGAAAAATATAAGCTGCTTCCCCTGGGAGTGTATTGCTGTTTGGTATTGCTGCTAATGGGAATCATTGTTGTACTCTGGGACTGTTTTTATATGTACCCGCTTATCAAAACCATGATAGCAGAGGACAAGGCGGAAAATGCCAATTTGGAATATAAACTGCAGGAGATGAGGGACTTTCAGACAAAATATAAGGATATACATAAATATGAAAAGGATGCGGAGATAACCTATAATTTCAGCAAAAAGCTGTTACCGGTGCAGCCTGCTTTGGAGGAATATATTGCCAGTCTTGAGGAAAATGCTGTAAAGTACAGGCTTATGATAATATCCCTGCAGCCGGCAAAAGAACGGAAAAATAAACAGCTGGGGGAAATACCGCTGGAGTATGGGGTGCAGGGTGATTTTTTTGATATTATGAATTTTCTGGGATGGTTACAGGAAGGAGAAAGATTCACTACTACGAATAAACTGCAGTTAAAATGCTCGTCAGATGGACTGGAGTGTCATATTAACACCTCTATATTTTACTTAATTGAGGATAAATAAAGCTAACTGCTTGATTTATGTAAACAGTTAGCATAGAATTAAAAAAGTATATGCTTTTTATTGTTGAGTATAATGAGGTGGATTGATGGGTAATTTTAGATTTTTAACAGCAGGTGAGTCCCATGGCCAATGTCTTACGGCAATCGTTGAAGGGTTACCGGCTGGTCTGAAAATTGATATAAATGAAATAAACCGTGATTTGGCGCGTCGTCAACAAGGATATGGGCGTGGCGGACGAATGAAAATTGAAACTGATAAGGCGGATATTATTTCTGGTGTAAGATTTGCAGAAACAATGGGTGATCCAATTACTCTTCGTATTGTAAACCGGGATTGGCAAAACTGGACTGAGAGAATGTCTGTATTTGGAGAAGAGGCCGGTGAAAAGGTTACTGCAGTGCGCCCTGGACATGCGGATCTTACCGGAATACTAAAATATGACAGAAACGATGCCAGGGACATATTGGAAAGGGCCAGTGCCCGGGAAACTGCGGCCAGAGTCGCTGTAGGGGCTCTTTGTAAGGAGTTTCTTGCTGCATGTGGCATCCAGGTGGTTTCTCAGGTTGTCAGGATTGGTGGCATATCGGTAAATGAGGCCAATATTGACCGCAGCATGATTGGCAAAGGTGATTCTGAGCTTAACTGCTATGATTCTGTTGCCGAGGAATTGATGAAGAAAAAAATTCAGGAAGCTATGGCCAATGGGGATACCTTGGGGGGAGTTTTTGAGGTTATTGTCAGAGGTGCTCCGTTGGGACTTGGCAGTCACATCCAGTGGGACAAGCGTCTGGACGGAAAACTGGCTTGGGCACTGATGGCTATTCAGGCCATCAAGGGCGTAGAAATAGGTGCCGGATTTAAATGTGGTGATTTGCCCGGCAGTCAGATACATGATGAGATGTTCCTGGATTCAGAGAGCAGGGTCTATCGGAAAACAAACAGGGCCGGCGGCCTGGAGGGCGGCATGACCAATGGTGAGGAAATTTCTGTTAAAGCATGTATGAAGCCTATTCCGACTTTGATGCAGCCACTTAATTCTGTAGATATAAAATCAAAAAGTGAGGTATCTGCCTGCAAGGAACGCAGCGACGTGTGTGCAGTATCTGCAGCCTCTGTGGTTGGAGAAGCCATGACAGCAATCATCATGACTGAAGCCATGCTTGATAAATTTGGCTGTGATGCCATGGTAGATATATTAGAGGGACTGGAACGCTACAGGCAGAGAGTTCAGGGTGGATTATGATTAAGAATGTTGTGCTTATAGGTTTTATGGGTGTCGGTAAGACAAGCAGCGGACGGATGCTGGCAAATCAGTTGGGGTTTAAGTTCATTGATATGGACAAGGCCATAGAAAAAAAGTGGAATATGACTATTCCACAAATGTTTGAACAATATGGTGAGGCTTTTTTTCGGGAAAAGGAAAAGGAAATGTGCCGTGAGATAGCCGAAAAGAAGAGTGTGGTCATATCTACGGGTGGAGGCACTGTAAAGGATCCGGAAAATGTGAGCATTCTGAAGCGTACCGGGAAAATAGTATGCCTGACTGCCAGTGTTGATGCCATATTGGAGCGTACGGCAACAACCGGTACCAGACCTCTTTTGGACTCTTTTGAGGACCGCCGTCAGGGAATTATTAAGCTGCTGGATGAGCGTAAGGAAATGTATGCTCAGGCTGATTATACCCTGGATACCACAGATTTATCTCCATTGCAGGTGTCAAGGGATGTAATTTCCTTTATGAAAAGAAGATAACCTGAAGAAATATAAAAGCAGATAAGCTGTCCTGTCAGGGAACACTTATCTGCTTTTTATTGCTGTTATTGTAAAAGCGGTGACAGGGAAAAATCATTTAGAATGCGATTAGTTTCCTGTACGGATAATTTTTTTTCCAATGCGTACCAGATTACCTTGTCCCAGGTATTTTTCACATATAGCTGATTTACCTTTGCATAATACAATAATTGTTGAGTTTCACGGTGACTAAGTTTCATGGCCAGAGCCAAAGCAATAATCTTTTGCCGACTCGGCTGTTTTTTTTCTCCTGAAAGTATATGGTAAGCATAATGTCGATCCAGATTTGATGCGGCAATTACATCTGTTTTGTTCAGTTGATGTCTTTCCATGAGTAAGGTGATATATTCGCTTATGGTCATGTCGGGAATATCATTGCAATCATCCCGTAAAATGCTTCCTATTTCTTCGGCTATGGATAGCTGATGTTCAAGTTCAAGAGTATCCTTATCGGTCATGTCAATGCTCCTATATGTGTTATAGTGGGAGCTTCCCCCCTTCATCGACAGTGTAACACATTTAAGCGGATTTTTGGTGTCCTGATAGAACACAGAACATAATATTTAATTGTTATTACTTTACAAATTGAATACTGATAATTATTATTTTAAATCTGCCTATACATCATAATGACGGTAGGGCAAACAGGATAACTGTGTCCTGGGAGTGCACCAAATCTGTTGGTAATTATAGTATAATAATCAAATACGATTAAAGATAGTGCCCCATTGTCTTCAAAGGTTGGGGAAGGCAATAGGGTAATGTGAAAATAAATACTATTGATTGTTAGGCTTTTGTTAGGGTAAAATTAGTACAATGGCCACGAAGATTATGTCAGGCAGGATTATGAAATAATGAGAGAGATGAAATGAGAAAGCTTTTGGTGGGAGTTCTTTTCCTGACGGTAGTTGTTGTAAATACCTTTATTGTATTGATTACGGTTAATGTCGTCAGTGGGAACACAAGTATATTATTTGGAATTGATCAACCGAGACAAAGCGAGAAGGCAGATGCAGCACCGCTTCAGACAACGGAAAAAAAGCAGAAGGATACAGTTACTGTTTCTTTTGCCGGAGATTGTACCCTTGGGAGCTTTAAGGGGAGTGATAAACAGTTTGCCAACTATTATGCCCAAAATGGTGCTGATTATTTTCTCGCTAATGTAAGGGGAATATTTATGGCAGATGATATTACCTTTGTCAACCTGGAGGGGCCCCTTACTGCAAATCCACAGGTAGTGGAAAAACAGTTTTCAATGCGGGGAGAGCCGTGGTATGTGGATATATTAAAGGGCTCCGGTGTCAATGTATGCAATCTGGCCAATAATCACATTATGGACTGTGGGGAAAAGGGTTTTGCTGATACCATAAATCTTTTAAAGCAAAACGGCATAAATTTTTGTGGTGAGCAACATATAGCTCAGATGGAAATCAATGGAGCCAAAGTATGTTTTTTGGGGTATCATGGCTGGGAAAATAATTCTGTCCTTCGACAGCAGATTTCTGCAGATATTAAAGTCTGCAGGGAAGGTGCAAAGGGGGCTATTGTCTGTGTCCAGTTCCACTGGGGAGAGGAGGGGGCACATTATCCCAATGAAACCCAAAGGTCCCTGGCACATTTTGCTGTAGATAGTGGTGCGGATTGTGTGTTGGGGACGCATCCGCATGTTATTCAGGGAGTGGAAAAATATCGTGGCAAGGTGATAGCCTACTCATTGGGGAATTTTTGCTTTGGAGCCAATAATAACCCGTCAGATAAGGATTCTTTTATTTTACAGCAAACCTTCAGGAGTGACGGAAAGATTGTAAAAACGGAAATTATTCCCTGCCGGATTTCTTCGCGCCTGGATACAAATGATTTCAGACCGGTTGTGCTGAGCGGCAGTGAAGGCAATAGGGTCATTGATAGGCTGAAGCAGTATAGCAGCCCGTTTGATGAAACGATAGATTGTCTGCGTTAAGGGAATTTTGTGATGATTATTAAGGACGAAAAAGGGGATGTGAAAAATGCGTTTGCATTTTATTCACATCCCCTTTTGTGTGTTTTATTTTAGCTGCCCCAGATAGTGGGTGACAAATTGACGGGCACTTCGGCCACTCCGGCCTGAATGCTCCAGATTCCAGCGGTGCCCAAGGATGCGCAGCTCTTCCCGGTCAAGATGTACGCCTTCCTGTTGCAGGAAATGGTCTATTATGTCCAGATACTCTGCCTGAGTAGGCTCAAGGTAAGTAATTATAATACCAAAGCGGTCAGACAGGGAAATTGTTTCGTTGATGCTGTCGTTGCGGAACAATTCATCCTGTTCATCAGTGCGGTCACGCCAGGTTTCCCGTATAAGATGACGGCGGTTGGGGGTGGCATAGATCAGTACATTTTCCGGGCAGGATTCCACACCGCCTTCAATGGCTGATTTCAGGTATTTATAATTACTGTCGGATTCTTCAAAAGATAAATCATCAAAGAAAATAATAAATCTTTTGCTGGCATATTGCCGTAACACGGACATGATTTTTGGCAGCTCGCTTAATTGGGATTTTTGCATTTGCAGGAGGCGGAGACCTTCAGTATAATACGCCTTGGCCAAGGCCTTTACTCCGGAGGATTTGCCCGTGCCCCGTGCGCCTACCAGAAGAACATTGTTGGCCGGCTTTTTGTTTATAAAAGCCATGGTATTGTTGATGAGCTGTTCCTTTTGACGCTTATAGCCGATAATATCCTCAAAGTCCATGGCCTCAAAATGTCTGATACCATGGAGCTTTTGATGCTTTGAATCCCAGGAAAATGCCTGATAGGAAGCGATTTCGCCATAACCGTATTTTTGGTAGAAGCAGAGAAAGGCATCTGTTACAGCTTCAGGGGTTGTACAGCCCTGAAGCTGTTTATTTAAAAACTGCGTTGCTTCAAGGGTATGGGGGATTGATGGCTCATAATTGTCCAATATGCTGATGTTGATAATACTGGTCGCGGGACTGAACAGTGCCGGCATTAACTTTTTTATATCATGGATAAAGGCCCTTTTCAGGCTGAGACCAATCTGACCTTTTGATGCTTCGGCCATTTTTGCTGCCAAACAGCCCTCCTGACTTAAAAGGTGTAAAAATAGGGCTCTGATTAGATTGCCACTCCAGCCTTCATTTTCAGCCTGTTCAATCAGGTGTCCGGCAAAGGCATGGCTGAGCCCCAGGTCATCCTGTTGGGCACTGGCAGCCATAAGCTCCTGTACAAGTTCATTACTCAGTATGCTGCGGCATACAAGCATATTTTCAAGATCAAGGGAAATCATCCGAATACCTCCTTAAAGAGATGTAAGGGCTAATTGAATCATAGCTTTAAATTATGTTTTATTCTCTCAATTGCTTCTTTTGTTTTTTCGCGGCTGCCAAAGGCTGTCAGACGGAAATAGCCTTCGCCGCATGGACCGAAGCCTGCGCCAGGGGTTCCCACGATGTTGACATCATTGAGGAGTTTGTCAAAGAAATCCCAGGATGGCATATTATTTGGTGTTTTTAACCATATATATGGTGAGTTTACACCACCAAAACAGGTGATCCCTACCTCAGAAATACCATCACGAATCAAGCGGGCATTTTCCATATAGTAATCTATTGATGCCTGTACCTGTTTTTTGCCTTCCGGAGTAAAGATGGCAGCAGCACCCCGCTGTATGATATAGGCTGTGCCATTAAATTTGGTGGTGTGACGGCGGTTCCACAGTGGATTCAACGGTTTTTTGGAACCATCCAGAGTTTTGCCCATCACAGTTTTTGGTAAAACAATGTACCCGCAACGGGTACCGGTGAATCCGGCTGTCTTGGAAAATGAGCGGAATTCAATAGCTACATCCTTTGCCCCCTCAATCTCAAAAATGGTGTGAGGTACCTCAGGCTCTGATATATATGCACTGTAGGCGGCATCAAACAAGATAATGGAGTCATTTTCCCTGGCATAATCGACCCATACCTTTAGCTGATCACGGGTGAGCGCAGTACCGGTAGGATTATTTGGACTGCAGAGATAGATCAGGTCTACCCTTTTTTCCGGCAGGGCTGGGACAAAATCGTTTTCGGCAGAGCAAGGCAGGTAGGTAACCCCCTCATAGCGGCCATCCTTTTGAAGTGTCCCGGTGCGTCCGGCCATTACATTGGTATCAAGGTATACCGGATATACCGGATCTGTAATGGCTATTGTATTGTCTGAGCTGAATATTTCCTGAATGTTTCCGCAATCACTTTTTGCACCGTCAGAAACAAATACTTCGTCCTTTTCGATGCCATATTTTTTATAGTTGTTTTCAATGATGGCATCGATAAGAAAACCATAACCCTGCTCGGGGCCATATCCACGGAAAGTTGTGGCATCACCCATTTCATCAACAGCTTTGTGCATTGCCTGAATGCAGGCATCCGGAAGTGGCAATGTGACATCTCCTATACCGAGGGAAATAACATCGGCGGAAGGATGTGCTTCCTTGTATGCAGCAGTACGGTGGGCAGTTTCCCTAAAAAGATAGCTGCCGGCCAGCTTTAAATAGTTTTCATTGATAAGAGCCATATTCAAGTCCTCCTCAAAATATATTTAAGATACTATTTGGTATTGTTTTAAAAAAATGCCGGTAACAACAGTACATAAGTCAGTCTGCTGTTACCGGCACTTCATTGTACCCTACTATTTTACCAATTAATGATTGGTATTTAAAGTGTTTTTACAAAAATCAATAAAGGATTGTGCTGCCTTGGAAATGTAGCGTTCCTTTTTCCAGGCCAAACCAAGGTCTACATATATTGGTTCGGCAAAAGGAAGCGGCTTTATGCCTGGAGCACCCTTGACTATAAAATCAAGGAGGAAGGAGATTCCAACATTGCTGCTTACAAGCCCCTTTATGGTTTCAATCTGATTTGATTCCAGCACTATATTAGGTGATATATTGGCCATCTTCAGTTTATTGAGAACCATATAGCGGAGAAAGGACCCTTCCTTCAGCATGATTAAATCAGTTTCGTCAATGTCCTGTATGGTGATTGAATCCTTTTGGGCCAATGGATGGGTGTCCGGTACACAGGCCACAATCTGATTGCGGGTCATGGGAAGCAGCTGCAGGCTGGATGAGGCATCAGACAAAATAACAATACCAAAATCCAGTTCATCCCTTTCCAGCTGTTCGCGGATGGTCATGGAGCCTTCCTCGTAAAGATAAATGTCAAGATGTGGGTACAGGTGCTGGAAGCTGGAGAAAATTCTAGGGAACAGATAGGCTCCAATCATGGAAGGGATACCTATTTTTATGGTTCCTTTCTGCAGCTGTTTGTAATCATTCACCTCAAGGACTGCATCCTGGATATTTCTGAGGGCCAGTTCAATACGATTGAGGAATATTGTACCCTCAGGTGTAAGGGAAAGCTGTTTCTGGCTGCGGTCAAAAAGCTGAATACCCAGCTCAGCTTCCAGCTTCTTGATGGCTACAGTTATGTTCGGCTGTGAAACATTCAAGCGTTCCGCAGCACGGGTAATATTTTTTAGACGGCTGGCCATCTGAAAATATTCCAATTGTCTTAATTCCATTAATAATCACTCCGATAAAATTAAATGAGTTCATCCGATGCGCATGCCGGAAAGATAGTACCTTATCAAAGCTGAGTACATTACCCTTATTGGCTTGGGCAGTGGAATCTATATTTCAGCAGGCTCATTGATCGCCTGCTGAATAAGATTTATTTTTTGCGTAATAACTGATAATTATCCGAAGATTATTATATCATATGTAGTATGAATGTTAAATGATTTTTATGGTACAATAATATTAATTTATTTTTAAGGCTAAAGGACTATTTTTTTCCATAAGTACTAGGTTTTTTTGTATTTTTTTATTTTTGTTGTATAATTAAAATAAATCTTATGGTATGAGTAGGATTTTGTGTTTTTTTATTGAATATAACTGTGAACAGGGTTCCTTTTTCCAATGTTATTCATCACGGGCAATGGTGAATATTATGGGGTGAAGTGATTGTTATATCTGCTGGTTGGAGCTTTTTGCAGATATATTTATTTTAAGATATGAGCATAAGATATATCACAACTATTGAAATATAGGTTGTTGAACAGGGGGAATTATTTTGGAATTAGCTACAGTCGTTGGTCTGGTTATGGGTCTTATTTCTGTATTCGTTGGTATGGTAATAAAAGGCGCTCCGATATCTGCACTTAATAACCCGGCGGCGTTTCTTATCATCATAGGTGGTACAGCTTCATGTATTTTTATTGGTTTCCGTATGGACCAGGTATTGAAGTTTCCTAAGCTTTTGACTATGACCTTTAAGAAAAATAAGCTTCAATCCCAGGGTGAATTGCTGCAGCTTTTCATTGAGCTCTCACAGTTGGCCCGTAGAGAAGGTATACTTGCCTTGGAGAGCAAGGTGCAGGAGATTGAGGATCCATTTTTCCGTACTGGCTTAGGAATGGTCATAGATGGTATGGAGCCGGAATTTGTTAGTGATGTACTGGATGCGGAGCTGTCTATAATGCAGGCCCGTCATGCGGAAAACCGTTCCATGTTTTCACAGGCAGGAACCTATGCTCCGACACTGGGCGTACTGGGCGCCGTTGTTGGTCTGATAGCCGCACTGGGTAACCTGAATGATATCGATAAGCTGGGTCATTCCATAGCTGCTGCGTTCGTAGCAACAATACTTGGTATATTTACAGGTTATGTATTGTGGCTGCCGTTCTGTAACAAGCTGAAGATTATGTCTGAGCAGGAAATCAATCAGAAGCGTATGATTATTGAGGGTATTCTTTCCCTGCAGGCCGGTGATTCTCCTACAGCCATTGAGGCAAAGCTGATGGTATTCATTCCTCAGACTGACCGTGAAGGCTTGAAGAAGGAGGAGTAACAGATGGCAAAGAAAAAAAGACCGAAGCCCCATGAAGAAGAAGCCTCCGAGGCATGGCTGCTGCCATATTCTGACTTGATGACATTGCTTCTGGCACTGTTTATATGTTTGTTTGCTATTTCTCAGACTGATGAAACAAAGCTTACACAGATGGCTCAGGCATTTAGCTCAGCCTTTAATTTAGGCGGACCTTCATTTTTTGAGGGGGCAGGCCCATCAAATAACAGTTCCCGTGATATGGTGTCCAGTGAGGATGGTGGTGTAGAGGCATACCTTGCTGAAAACAGCCAGCTGGAAGCTGTAAAGAGGAGTCTGGACCAATATATTGAACAAAATGAGTTACAGGAAGATCTCAGTACTACCATGACTGAGGATGGCCTTATGATAAGGATCAAGGAAAAGGCCCTGTTCCCGTCAGGATCAGCAGACCTGGTTCCTGGGGTACAGCGTATAGGTCCGGCGATTGCTGCATTGATTGCACCAATTCCACAGAGAATATTGGTTTCCGGACATACAGATGATGTGCCTATCAGCAGTCCACAATTTCCTTCAAACTGGGAATTGAGTACAATGCGTGCAGTTAATTTCATGAAATTCATTTTGGCACAGGATGCAAGGATGAACCCTGCCCGTTTCAGTGCCCTTGGGTGCAGTCAGTACAGACCGGCTGCAAGTAATACCACTGAGGAGGGGCGCTCACAGAACAGGCGTGTTGAGGTTTTGATTGAGCGTGCGGTTCACCTCGATAAGTCTGAAATGCAGACGATTCGTTAACTTTATTAATGTGGAGGGCTCAGAAGAGCCCTTTTTCTATTTACGGACAGGAGCTATTTATGGTCTTGGGAATTGGCATGGATATTGTGGAAATTGACAGGATAAAAAAAGCTGTGGCTAAAGAGGCTTTTTTAACAAGAGTTTATTCTGCAGATGAGATTGCATATTGTAAAAGCAGAGGCAAGGGCAGTGATGAATCCTTTGCCGGAAGGTTTGCAGCCAAGGAGGCTGTTCTCAAGGCCTTTGGCACCGGACTTCGTAACGGTTCGCTCCAGGATATTGAAATCCTGAATGATTCATTGGGGTGCCCTATGGTTAAATTATCCGGCTGGTATGAGGAGTTTGCTGTCCAAAAGGGCGTAAAATCAGTTTGGATAAGTATAAGTCATTCAAGGCATAATGCTGTAGCGCAGTGTGTATTGGAGGGGTGAAAATGGAAGGCATGCGAATTCCCCTGCCTGAGGAAATGAAGGCTGTGGACGGGAAAATTGTTGAGGAGCTTGGCTTACCGGAAATTGTACTCGTGGAAAATGCAGGACGAAGTGTGTATAAAGCCCTGAAGGATAGGCTGGGCTTTATTGAGGGGGCAGGTATATGTATTATTGCCGGTACTGGGAATAATGGCGGTGATGCATTGGTTACAGCGAGGTACATCTATAATGCCGGTGGTATTCCGAGTGTGTTTATTGTTGGTATGCCAGAAAGGATGTCACCTGCCACTGCAGCCAATTACAAGGTACTGACCAGCATGGGAATCGATGCAATTATCCTTGATTCGGAGGCTGCCATGAACCGCCTGGCCCGGAATTTGTCACATTCTGACTTTGCCATTGATGGCATAATGGGTACCGGTTATTCAGGTAGATTAAGAGATAATGTAAAGACCCTGATACAGATGATAAATGACAGTGATTGCCCGGTTTTAGCCATAGATGTACCCACGGGGGTGGATGCTTCCACCGGTGCGGTGACAGATACTGCCATAAGGGCAGATGTGACAGTAACCCTGTTTGCACCTAAATGGGGACTGTTCTTTTCTCCCGGGCGGGAGTATACCGGCATTTGGCAGGTAAAGGACATCGGTGTACCGGCCAGCATCTTGGCAGACTATCCAGTCAATCAGACGCTGATAAACAGCCAGCTTGCAAGCGCCAACATTCGCAAAAGAGCTCTTGATGTGCATAAGGGGAAATGTGGTCGTATTCTGGTGGTGGCTGGTTCCAGGGGGATGACAGGTGCTGCGGCATTGGCTTCAAAAGCTGCTCTTAGGGCAGGTGCAGGTGTGGTTACTCTTGCCTGTGCAGACAGTTTGAACAATATTTTTGAAACGCTTTTGCCGGAGATCATGACCATGCCTGTGGAGGAGTCTGAAACCGGGGAAATTGGCCGGGGTGCGCTGGTACCCTTACTGAATAAGGCTGAAGATTATGATGTCGTATTGCTGGGGCCGGGCTTGGGACGGAATGCCGGAACAATGGATATGGTCAGGGATTTTATTTCGGCAAGTGAGGCTCAGCTGGTGATAGACGCAGATGCACTGTTTGCCTTGCGGGGAAGACAGGATTTGTTGAGAAGCTGTAAAAGGATACCTGTCTTGACACCTCACCTGGGTGAAATGGCAGCTTTGCTGGATATCACCGTGGAACAGCTAAGAGGCGATTTATTGGGAAAAGTCAGGGCAGCTGCCTTTGCGTGCAATGCCATATTTGTTGTGAAAAGCGAATGTACCGTTGTGGTGTACCCTGATGGCAGGGCGTATGCTACCGGTGTTGGTAATCCCGGAATGGCTACTGCCGGCAGTGGTGATGTGCTGGCAGGAGTTATAGCCGGTATGGTCCAGCAGACCTGCCCTGGGGCTGCCCCTTTGGTTGGAGTCTACATCCATGGCCGGGCGGGTGATATAGCTGGTGCTGAAAAAGGAAATGGCCTGATAGCCTCAGATATTATCAATTCCCTTGGCAGTGTACTTATTGAAATAGACGTTGCCGGATTATAGGCCGTAATATGAACAGCACCCCTGAAAGAAGCCACATTTTACAAAAAATGAATAACTGTAGTATATAGTCTTGATTTATTAACACTGTAGCGTTATAATTCTCTATAATGTGATTAAAAATTACACATATTTGTAAATAGAGATAGGAGATGTATATTTATGACAGACATTCGTTTTGTTAAAGCGGATACTTTGAAAGAAAAGCCGGATGTAACCAAAATTGGATTTGGTACTCATTTTACGGATTATATGTTTGAAATGGATTACGAGGATGGTAAGGGGTGGCATGATCCAAGAATCATTCCTTATCAGGATATTCAGGTTAGTCCTGCCAACACTACCTTACATTATGGACAGGCAATTTTTGAAGGCTGCAAGGCATATCGGTATAAGGGAAACAAGGCCGTCGTTTTTCGCGCAAAGGATCATATTGCCAGACTCAACAAGTCGGCTAAGATTCTTGATATTCCTCAGGTGGATGAAAAGCTGGTTTATGAAGCGCTCATGAAGCTGATTGATATAGAAAAGGAATGGATTCCTGATGGCCCTGGACAGAGTCTTTATATTCGTCCGTTTATTTTTGCCGATGATCCATATCTTGGGGTCAGCGTAAGTAAATCCTATAAGCTGTTGATTATTTTGTCTCCTGTTGCTGCGTATTATGCACATGGATTTGCTCCTGTCAAGATAATGGTAGAGGATACTTATGTCAGGGCAGTGCGTGGTGGCCTTGGTGCTGCCAAAACCCCAGCCAATTATGCAGCATCACTTCATGCCGGACTGTTAGCTCATCAGAAGGGGTATGACCAGACACTCTGGCTTGATGGTGTGGAGCGTAAATATATTGGTGAGGTTGGCTCCATGAACATTCTCTTTAAAATTGACAATAAAATTGTTACTCCTGAATTGGATGGTACTATTCTTGATGGTATTACCAGACGAACTGTGCTTCAGGTAGCAAGAGCATGGGGTTATGAAGTGGAAGAACGCAGAATTTCCACTGATGAATTGATTGAGGACTATAAAAATAATAAGCTGGAAGAAGTTTTTGGATCAGGAACTGCAGCGGTAATTTCCCCTGTAGGTGAATTGGGCTATGATGGTCAGAATATCAAAATGGTATTTAATGATGGTAAAATTGGACCATTTGCTCAAAAGATGTACGATTTTATCGATGGACTGCACACTGGTGAGGTTGAGGATACTTTCGGGTTTATTGATGTGGCCGGTGAATATTGATAAAGGGAGCTGCAGGGGCAGCTGCTCTGCCTGAATCATGAGTTTAACAATGGTGTTAAGACCAGGTCGATAAAGGAGGGACTTTGTGTCCCTCCTTTTGTTTTCCATCCATGTTGGCGATGATAATTTTTTTTAATAGGTACAATTCATGGTTTTAATGTAATGTGACATGATATGCGGGTATTTTTCCTTATATATATTGAAAGTAATACGGACCTTTTACCGCTTGTTTTCATTTTAGTTTGTTATATAATAATCAATATGTGATTTTCACTGGTATTCCATTTCTGTTATGCAATTTTTGATATGGATTATTCTTTTTGTATTTGCATTTGCAGGATTTTATACATTTTTTCTCGAATTTGATAAAGTACAAATATATTAAGGGGTTTTGCGTATGCCATTTGAATTGCCAAAAATGTTCCAGCTCCATGGACTGTTGAGTACGGTGGGCTTTTGGGATGTTATAGATATACTTATTGTTGCAATAATATTATATAAAGCGTATGAATTGATACAGGACACCCGTGCCATTACTCTGGTAAAGGGCATTATTGTGCTATTGGGAGTTACCCTGGCAGCAAATATCATGGAGCTTCACGGAATCTCATGGCTGCTGCAGAAAACTCTTACTCTTTTGTTTGTGGCCTTACCAATAGTTTTTCAGCCAGAATTGCGTCGCGCCTTGGAGCGTATCGGACAGGGTAAATTCCTGGGAATAGATGCATATCTTAACGATGAGGAAGCCAAAACCCTGATAAATGAAATTGATAAGGCTGTTTTTAATATGGCCGCAAAAAAAATTGGTGCCCTGATTGTAATTGAAAAGAATGTGGGAATAAATGAGATTATTGATACAGGTATAAAAATAGATGCACTGGTAACCTCGGAATTCCTGATGAATGTATTTATTCCAAACACACCGTTGCATGACGGTGCTGCGGTAATACGGGGAAAGCGTATGCTGGCGGCTGGCTGCTATCTGCCATTGACGGATGACAGGTCCCTGAGCAGTGAATTGGGAACACGGCATAGGTCAGCCATCGGCTTGTCAGAACAGTGTGATGCGATGATTATTATCGTCAGTGAGGAAACAGGTGTTGTATCAATTGCTGAAAACGGCCGTATAAGGCGTAACATGAACCATGACAGCTTGCGTCAGCGTCTGCGTCCACTTTTCCTGGAGGAAAAGCACAGCATTAAATTTAAGGACATAATAGCTAATTGGAGGAAGAAAAATGATAAATAGTTTAAAAAATTTATTCAGAAAAAATCTTCCTGCCAAGATATTGGCCCTCATAGCTGCAATTGTCCTTTGGGGATTTGTAATGAATGAGCAGAATCCTCCGGTCAATACAACCTTTACTATTCCTGTGTACACTATAAATGAGCCGGATAATTACAAGGTAGAGCTTGGGCTAAATGAAATTACCGTCAGGGTAAAGGCTCCCCGTTCGTCCTTTACATCTGTCAGCTCCAATGATTTTAAGGCCTTTGTGGACCTTGAGGATGCAAGCGAGGGAACTAATACCATTAAAGTCAGGGTAGTAGTACCACAGGGCTTTGAGATAATAGATATTTCCGATCAGACCATAGAGGTTAAAATGGAGGAAATCATTGAGAAAAGTATTGCTGTAGATATTCAGGTTTCCGGTAATACCGGGCCTCGCAGTGCATTGGAAAAGATAATTCCTGACAAGGATCATGTGGTCGTTTCCGGCCCTAAGAGTAATCTGTCAAAGGTTGCCAGGGTAGTGGGCTATGTATCTCTTGGAAATAACACGGTTGATTTTAAGAGCAATGTCAAGTTGATACCATTGGATGGGAATGGTGACAGGGTTGATGAGGTCACTGTCGTACCAAATGAAATTGGTGTAATGGCAAAGATAATGACAGATGTGGATAAGAAGGTTGTTCCTATTAAGGCGGTGTACAATGGCTCCCCAGGGGACGGATATGTTATAGATTCTGTTACAGTCCAGCCGGAGCACATGGAAATAACAGGTAAGGCAGCGCAGCTGGGGGGGATCAGTGAAATTAACACTGAAACCTTTTCCATTGATGCTGCCAATAATAGTGATATAACACGGGATGTAACGCTGGTATTGCCTGATGGCATATTGGCACCTGTAAAAAAAGCATCTGTAAAAGTAATAATCAAAAAAGGTGACAGCAAGAAAGGGGCAACACCGTGATCAGGATTCAGAATTTCAATGTTTCCTTTGAAGATGAAACTCCTCTTGGTATTTTGGCTGAAAAACGATTGGGATTACCACCTCACTCTGTAAGTGAGGTGGTAATTGTTCGTAAAGCGATAGATGCCAGAAGGTATAAGGGGGCTAGCATCAAGTTTGTATATATAATTGATATTGAAGTGGGTGGTGCAGAGAAAAAACTGCTGGCCCGGTTCAAAAAAGACCGTAATATTGGAGTCGCTCCTGTTGCCGCCAAGCAAAAGGAATGGCTGCCTCCTGCTGCTGATGAGCAGTCGCCGGTTGTAGTTGGTTTCGGTCCTGCCGGAATGTTTGCGGCCCTCACATTAGCCAGGGCGGGCTACAGACCAATTGTTCTTGAGCGTGGCCGTGATGTGGACCGGCGCCACCAGGATATTCAGGTTTTTTGGCAGGGGGGATCATTCCAGGCCAATTCCAATGTTCAGTTTGGTGAAGGGGGAGCCGGTACATTTTCTGATGGCAAGCTGACTACTCGGGTCAGTGATCCGTTAATAGGCAATGTATTGGATGATTTTATTGCTGCAGGGGCACCTGGGGATATAAAATATCTTCATAAGCCTCATATTGGAACTGATATTTTGCGTAAGGTGGTTAAGAATATCAGACTAAAAATTATAAGCCTGGGCGGTGAAGTGCGATTTGAGAATCAGGTTACCGGTTTGGAGAAAAACAGCGATGGGTCATTAAGGGGGCTGTTAGTTAATGGGGAACAGCTGGTTCCGGCATCGGCTGCCTTTTTTGCCATAGGTCATTCAGCGCGGGATACTTATAAAATGTTGTATGATGCAGGTCTGAGTATGGAAGCAAAGCCCTTTGCCGTTGGAGTCAGAATAGAGCATCCTCAGGAATTGATTGACATGTCCCAGTATGGTGATGCGGCTGGACACAGCTTGTTACCTGTGGCGGATTATGCTGTGACCTATAACGATAAGACCAGGGGGCGGGGAGTATATTCCTTTTGCATGTGCCCCGGTGGACAGGTGGTAGCAGCTGCCTCTGAATCCGGGGGAGTAGTAACCAACGGTATGAGCAACTATCAGCGCAATTCAGGTGTAGCAAATTCTGCGCTGCTGGTGACTGTTTCTACCAGTGATTTTGCTCAACATGTGTTGGGGGGAATAGAGTTCCAGCGCAAATGGGAACGAATGGCCTTTGAGCTGGGCGGCGGCGATTATTATGCTCCTGTGCAGACAGTAGGTGATTTTCTGGAAGGGCGTCGGGGCTCCAAGAGCTATTTGACTGTGCCATCGTACCGGCCCGGCGTAAAACCGGCAGACCTGCATAAGTGTCTCCCAAACTTTGTCAGTGATATGTTGACTGTGGCGTTGCCGTATTTTGGTCACAAAATAAAAGGCTTTGATAATCCAGGGGCTGTAATGACCGGGATAGAGTCAAGATCATCAGCTCCCTGTCGTATTATAAGGAATCGGGATACCTATGAATCTGAATCATTATCAGGCTTTTATCCTGTTGGTGAGGGCGCTGGTTATGCCGGCGGGATTATGAGTGCGGCAGTTGATGGCATAAATGCGGCACTTGCTTTTTTAGGCAAAAAGAGTCATACTAAATGAATGTGATATTATTCAATGGAGGTTTGTAGATTATGGCTAGATTATTTGGTACTGATGGTGTGCGGGGAGAAGCTAATGTTGAATTAACTCCTGAGCTGGCATATCGTCTTGGCCGGGCTGCTACTTTATATTTTGGCGAGAATTCTGACACCATGCCAAAACTGTTGATCGGGCGCGATACCCGAATTTCCGGTCAGATGTTTGAGGCTGCCTTGTGTGCCGGAATATGTTCAGCCGGTGGCAGGGCAATTATTGTTGGAGTGATACCAACACCTGCTATTGCATATCTTACTAAAAAGAAAAAGGCCCAGGCAGGAATTGTTATTTCAGCATCACATAATCCGTTCCATGATAATGGTATCAAGTTTTTTGGTGGTAATGGATATAAGCTGCCTGATTCCGTAGAGGATGAGCTGGAAAGAATTGTCAGGAAAATAGAAGCTGGAGATGATTATCCCCGGGCTACCGGAGCCAAAATGGGATATATAGATTATCGCCATGAATATATAAATGAATACAAGGATTTCATTTTGTCCACCTGCAAGGAGCGTTTTGATGGCATGAAAATCGTACTGGACTGCTCCAACGGCGCTGCATATGAGGTTATGCCAATGGTACTTAACCGCCTGGGAGCTGATGTTATAGTACTTAATAATGCACCTAATGGCAGGAATATTAATGATAACTGTGGATCAACCCATATGGACCGTATACAGAAGGCTGTGGTAGGCCTTGGGGCTGATTTTGGTATAGCCCATGATGGGGATGCTGACCGCTGTTTGTGTGTAGATGAAAAGGGTAATATTATAGATGGTGATCATATTCTGGTTATGTGCGCCAAGGAAATGATGGCCAAGGGTACATTGACACATAATACAGTTGTTACAACTGTTATGGCCAATATCGGCTTCCATAAGGCTATTAAGGAGCTTGGTGGAAAGGCTGAGATCACAAAGGTTGGTGACAGATATGTTTTGGAGAATATGCTGGCCAATGGGTATAAGCTGGGTGGCGAACAGTCAGGGCATATAATTTTTACCGATTACAATACTACCGGTGATGGGCCTGTGACAGCTATTCAAGTTTTGTCAGCCATTAAGCGCAGTGGCAAAAAAGCATCCGAGCTGAATGAAATGATGGTAAGTTATCCGCAACTGCTGGTAAATGTGGCAGTGGCTACAAAAGAAGGCTGGGAGACAAACACCAAAATCATGGAAGCTATCAGGTCTGGGGAAAAAGAATTGGGTAGTGATGGCCGTATTCTGGTCCGTCCTTCCGGGACAGAACCTCTCATCCGAGTAATGGCTGAAGGGCCTGACCAGTCAATGCTTGATAAGATATGCCATGAAATAGCAGCTGTAGTGGTGGCAGAGCAGGGAGCACGCCAATGAAACAGGCGATTGTAGTTGTCAGTTTTGGAGTTTCAGATCCGATTACCAAAAATAAATGCATAGATGGAGTAATTGATGATATCCATGCTGAATTTCCGGATTACGATGTTGTTGAAGCCTGGACCAGCAGATTTTTGATTAAAAAGCTGGCGGCGGAGGGAATATATTATGGGACTTTGGAAGATGTTCTGGGCAATCTTGCTGAGGCTGGCTACCAAAAGGTAGTTGTGCTTCCAACACATTTGACTCCTGGGGAGGAATTCAACAACAAAATATTGTCAGTTGCAAAGGCACGAAAAGGTTCCTTCCGGGAGCTGAAGGTAATGGAGCCGGTGCTGACAGGGTCAAAACCTGCTGATTATGCCGGTGTTGCCGAGATCCTGATGGAACTGGATTCCCTGAAAGAGGATGAGGAGCTTGTGCTTATGGGACATGGCTCACCCAATACGCACAATCCTGTATATGAACTTATTCAGGCTTATGCGGATGACAATAATCTACCGGTTCATATAGGTGTTGTTGAAGCGAATGACTATCCTACCCTGGAGGATGTTATCAGGCGATTAAAAGCGAAAGGCGTCAGGAAAGTGCTGTTGCGGCCTATGATGCTGGTTGGGGGGGAACATGCCACAAACGATATGGCCGGTAATGCCCCTGATTCCTGGAAAAATGTACTGCTGTCAGAAAAAATAGGAGTTCGCTGTATTGTCGCCGGACTTGGCGAGAATAAACTATATCGTTCGTTGTATGTAAATAAATTGAAAAATATGATATAATTCATTTCGTTTATAAAATTATGCCTATATGGTCCTTTTAAGAAATATTTAATTCTGTTATAATGTAATAGTATTTTGTATGATAAATCATTGAAAGGTCCTGTTTTGACTTCCAAAGTGTCAATTAATGCTGAAGTCAGTGGCAATGATTTTTATTTTATGAGAAGGCGGTGTGAGTATGGATACTCAAGTGTCAAATCCAATTGTTATTATGTTGATCAATATGACAATTGTTTTTGCGGTGTTGTTTGTGCTAAGTCTTTATATTCGTTTGATTCATGCAATCGATCCAACGGTAAAGCCTTCACCGGCAGCACCAAAAGCAGATACACCTAAGGTAGATGCACCAAAGGTTTTACCACCTAAGGCAGCAGCTCCTTCTGTGCAGGAGGGCATTTCTGGTGAAACTGTTGCGGCTATTGCAGCAGCATTGGCATCTGTTGGTGTTGGTTTTTCACGGGTTAAGGCTATCAGGGTGGCTCATCGTCCAGGTTGGACATGTGCGGTACGCAGTGAGGGCTTGACTAGTAGTAAGAAGAATAAATAAGAGGAGCTGATATCTAATGGGAATTTTAAATGGTTCAAAAGCAGGAGCAACTGAGACTTTATCTCCTTCAATTGAGAAGGGTATTGCCAGTAAGACTGTTGCTGCTATAGCAGCGGGATTGGCATCTGTTGGTGTTGGTTTTTCACAGGTTAAGGCCATCAGGGTTGCCAATCGTCCAGGGTGGACTGGTGTGGCGCGTATTGAAGGCTTGACCAGTATTAAAGTATTAAAATGAAAAAATAAGGAGAGACTGAAGATTAATGGATATTCTAAGCGCATTTGTAACATCAATTCAGTCAGTATGGTTGGATAGTGGTTTTGCGTCCTTTACCGTCGGTAATTTTATAATGATTTTGGTGGGCATGGTGCTTTTGTATATGGCAATTGTCAAGGAATTTGAGCCATTGCTGCTGGCTCCTATTGCCTTTGGCTGTATCATGGCAAATTTTCCACGCACTGGTTTTTTGGAGGATCCTGGTGTAATGCAGCTCATTCACTATGGTATTCAGTTTGAGATATTCCCTCCATTGATTTTCCTTGGCGTTGGTGCCATGACTGATTTTGGTCCTTTATTGGCTAATCCGAATACCTTATTTTTGGGTGCGGCAGCACAGTTTGGTGTATTCATTTCCCTGGCCGGTGCAATGCTTTTAGGCTTTACTGCCCAGGAGGCTGCTGCTATTGGTATTATCGGCGGCGCTGATGGTCCTACGGCTATTTACATGGCTTCCAAGATGGCTCCAAATCTTTTGGGTGCCATTGCAGTTGCGGCATATTCCTATATGTCTCTGGTACCATTGATTCAGCCACCTATCATGAAGCTCATGACCTCCAAGGAGGAGCGGGCTGTCAAAATGGATCAGTTGCGTAGTGTCACCAAGTTTGAAAGAGTAGTGTTCCCTATTTCGGCAGCAATTATTATTTCCTTGCTGCTTCCACCGGTAGCTGCTCTTATCAGTATGCTGATGCTTGGTAATCTGTTCCGTGAGTCCGGAGTAACTGATCGTCTGTCAGATACCTCCCAGAATGCTCTTTGTAACATAGTTACCATTTTCCTGGCTACCGGTACTGGTATGACCATGAATGCTGAGAGCTTTTTGACTGTACAGACCATCGAGATTATTTTACTTGGTCTGTTGGCCTTTGCAGGTGGTACTGCTGCCGGATTGTTGCTCGGTAAAGTTATGTGCCGTCTTTCCGGTGGTAAGATTAATCCGTTGATTGGTTCTGCCGGTGTATCCGCTGTTCCAATGGCTGCCCGTGTATCCCAGATGGTTGGCCAGAAGGCAAATCCTTCCAATTTCCTTCTGATGCACGCTATGGGACCTAATGTTGCTGGTGTAATTGGTACTGCAGTTGCTGCTGGAACAATGATGGCAATGCTTGCAAAATAATTTTTGAATTGATAGACTGGTGTGTCGTTAGGCACACCAGTTTTTTTTCCCTGAGATTTATGCCTATTGGCAAAAACCTCTCTGAAGCGTTATAATACAATGAGTGCGGTAAAATAAGACCGAAATTTAGCGGAAGGATAAATTTTTCAGGGCTTATTTTCCGGTATAACAAGGTATGGTTTAACTATTATATTTCAGGTTGGTGTTTTTTTTGCAGTTAAAAAGACTGGAAGCATATGGATTTAAAACATTTGCAGATAGGATAGAAGTAGAGTTTGATAAAGGAATAACAGCAATTGTTGGACCAAATGGCAGCGGGAAAAGCAATATTTCCGATGCAGTCAAGTGGGCGTTAGGGGAGCAGAATGTCCGTAATATTCGTGGAACTAAGGCTGAGGATGTCATCTTTAATGGCAGCTCCTCCCGCCGTGCTATGGGAGTCGCTGAGGTTTCACTGACATTTGATAATGATGGGACACTTCCTGTCGATTTTCAGGAGGTCAAAATCACCAGAAGATTGTTTCGTAATGGTGACAGTGAGTTTTATATAAACAAGGCGAGATGCCGGCTTAAGGATATTATAAATCTGTTTGCAGATACAGGTATTGGTCATGACAGTATGGGGATTATTAGTCAGAATAAGATTGATGATATACTAAATGCCCGTCCTGAGGAGAAGAGGCTTTTCTTTGAGGAAGCTGCCGGGATTACAAAGTATAGAAACCGCAAAAAGGAATCCATGCGGAAGCTGGAGGATACAGAGGCTAATCTTCTCAGGGTACAGGATATTATCGGTGAGATAGAGACCAGATTGGAACCACTGAAAATCAGTGCCGAAAAAACAGAAAAATATAATAGCCTGCAGGAAGAGTTAAAAAAGTACAGTCTGGCAGAAATATATCTTGGTTTTTTGGGGCTAAACAAGAAAAAGGCAAAACAAAGTGTAGCCATCAATGAGAAAAAGGACCAGGAAATTGCTGCCAAAACGGCATTACAGTTGTCTGAAACCCGTAAGGAACAGTTCAATAAGGTAATATTGGAGCTTGAAAAGGAGCAGGAGAGTATTGCCAATAGGAAAAATGAACTTCATGGAAAAATTGAATCGGCGGAAAGTGATATAAAGGTATTGGAGGAACGCCGCCGTCAAGGCAAGACATCGCGACAGCTTTTGACTCAGCAGATAAATGAACTGAATGCTGCAGCCAAGGAAGCTGAAGCCGACATAGAGCTGGCAGAGCAGGGAGGGGCTGAATCTAAAAAAACCTTGGAGGATGTTATCCAACGGATTACCAAATGCCGTCAGAGAGCCAAGGTCCTTAGAGAAGACCTGCAGGTGAGGCGAAATCAGCGTAGTTCCATTGAGGTGGAACTGGAAAAAGATCTCCAAATATTAAATCAAAAAAGCAGTGAGTTAATGATTTTGGAGCGTGACCTGGCAAATGATGGTGAGGTAAGGAGCAGTCAAGGTGAAAAGCTTAAGACCATTTCAGCACACATAGCTGAAATGGAAAAGCAGAAGGATACTCTTGCGGTAACTGTCCAAAAATCATTGACTGAAAAAAGCAATCAGGAAATGACAATTGCCCAGACAGAAAAGAAGATGGAGTCAATAGATGGGCAGCTTGAAGAAATTACCGGCAAGAAGAATGAAAATGATACCAGACTGCAGAAAATCATCAGCCGGCTGCAGATAATGGAGAAATTACAGCAGTCATATGAAGGCTTTGGTAAGGCTGTAAAGCAGGTGTTGACCAGCAAGGCACCATGGCGTAATGGTATATGTGGTACAGTAGCAGAGCTGTTGGATGTACCGGGTAAATATATTACTGCTGTTGAAACTGCCTTGGGAGCTGGGCTGCAGAATATAGTTACAAAAGATACGGATACCGCCAAGGAAGCTATCGCATATTTAAAGCGGGACAGATTGGGCAGGGTTACTTTTTTACCGTTGTCCTCCATTGTGGTGCGTCAGAATCAAGAACAGCTGCCGGCAGATGTCAGCGGAGTTATTGGCTGGGCCAAGGATATTGTGGGCAGTGAAGTAATGTACAAGGATGTTGTGGATTTTCTTTTGGGACGAACCCTTGTGGTGGATACACTGGATAATGCAGTCAGGCTCAACAAGAGGATGGGGCAACGGCTCAGGATAGTTACCCTGGAAGGCGAGCTGCTCAGTCCCGGGGGAGCCATGACAGGAGGAAGTCACCAGCATAGGGAAAGCAGTTTTTTAAACCGTCAGGGTGAGATAAAGGATCTGAGGGAACAGAAGGATATATTCACCAGGGAAGCCCAACAGCTGAAGGAAAAATATGGTCAGCTTCAGCAGGAAAAAAAAGATACAGACGTAACGCTTTTGGGCTTGAAAGACGAGCTTCATCGTATGGAGATGGAGGTGCAGGGGCAGCAGCTCCGCTGTGCAACCCTGGAGGACGAGCTTGCCAGGGAAAAGGCTGAAATGACATCTGTTAATGAAGCGCTGGTCAATGCACAGGAAAACTATTCGGCCAGGGAGGAAAGGGCAACTCTCCTACGACGGGAGCTCGACCGCCAGCAGGCCGATAATGCTGATTTAAAAAATAAGCTTACAGGACTTATTGCAGAATATGATGAATTGGACAAAGAAGCTGATGAAGTATCAGAGGAAGCCAACAGGCTGGAGCATCAGCAAACTGTCCATGAACAGAATATTTTGCGGATAAAGGAAAAAATATTGCTTTGTCAGCGTGAGCTTACAAGAAATCAGGAGACATTGTCCCAGAATGAAAAGGAAATAAGGCGTCTGGATGATGAACTGGAACAGAGCCAAAATCAAATTGGCGTTTTAATCACAAAGACCCGGCAGCTGCAGGATGATTTTGCTGTAGCCAAGGATGAATACAAAAAAATATATGACAATCGGATGGAAAAGCTGGTAGAAAGCCAGAAGAATGAAAAGGAAATCAAGGAATCACAGCGGCGTTTAAATGGTATTCAGGATGAGCTTCATGCCCTGGAGCTTGAGGGCTCACGAACTGATTATGATTTGGACCAGCTGCAGCAGGAGATGCTCTCAAAATATGGAATATTACCTGAACGGGCAGCTGATATGGTGCCGGATATGGAACCGTCAGTACTCAAGCGGGAGTTAAGGCGCCTGGAAAAAGATATCAATTCCTTGGGGACCGTGAACCCGAATGCACCTGAAGAATATAGGGAGCTTGTTGAGCGTCATGGATTCCTGGCGGGTAATGCAGATGACCTTATAGCCGCCAAGAAAGACCTTTTAAAAATAATTGGTGAGATGGATGCAACCATGACCAGACAGTTTAAAGAGGCCTTCAATAAAATTAATGTTTTCTTTAACGATACATTTATCCGGTTGTTTGGTGGCGGAGAAGGAAAGATACTGTTAAAGGACAAGGATAATGTCCTTGAATCCGGGGTTGATATTGTTGTTCAGATTCCTGATAAAAAGAAACAGAATCTTGCAGTACTTTCAGGAGGCGAACGGGCTCTTACTGTAGTAGCTTTATTGTTTTCATTCCTCCAGTACAGGCCAGCGCCATTTTCACTGCTGGATGAGATTGATGCTCCGTTGGATGAGGCCAATATAGGCCGATTTGGGAGCTTTTTGGAGAAATTCTCTGCCAACACCCAGTTTATCGTGGTGACTCACAGAAAAGGCACAATGGAAGCAGCAGATGCCATGTATGGTGTCACCGTTGAGGATGCAGGTGTTTCCAAGATTTTATCTGTCAAGCTGAAGGAAGCTGAAGATATGGTGGAAGATTAATATTGGGGAGGTAGTACTATGGGTTTTTTTGATAAATTAAAAAAAGGACTGACTAAAACAAGGGCGTCGATAACTGAAAAAATAGAAAAGCTGGTTATTGGCTATGCCGATATAGATGATGATCTGCTGGATGAGCTGGAAGAAATCCTGATAATGGCTGATGTAGGTGTCAATACCACGGAACGGCTGATGGAGTCCGTGCGTAAGGGAATAAAGAAAAAGGAAATCAATTCTCCGGAGGATTTGAAGCCATTTTTGCAGAAGCAGATTTCTGACCTGCTTACCAGGGAGTCAAATGAAATCAATATGGCCAAGTCAGGGCCTACGGTTTTTTTGGTTATTGGTGTCAATGGAGTTGGGAAAACCACAACTATTGGAAAACTCAGTGCTTATTATAAGGCCCAGGGGAAAAGTGTTATGCTGGCTGCGGCAGATACCTTCCGTGCAGCGGCCATTGACCAACTGGAAATTTGGGGAGAGCGCACTGATGCCAAGGTGATTCGTCATGAGGAAAATTCGGATCCGGCTGCAGTAGCCTTTGATGCTGTAAAAGCTGCTGTGGCGCGGAATGTGGATGTCCTTCTTATAGATACTGCCGGTCGGCTTCAGACTAAATCTAATTTGATGGAGGAGCTGAAAAAAATCAATCGGGTAATTCAGAGGGAAATTCCAGAGGCACCTCATGAAACCCTGTTGGTTCTCGATGCTACCACTGGGCAGAATGCCATAAGTCAGGCCAAGCTGTTTACTGAGGCGGCTCCTATTTCCGGTATTGTGCTTACAAAGCTGGATGGCACAGCCAAGGGCGGTGTAGTAATTGGTATAAAGGCAGAGCTCGCCATGCCGGTAAAATGGATTGGTGTTGGCGAAGGGGTAGAGGATTTAAGGCCATTCATAGCCGAGGATTTCGCCAAGGCGTTGTTTGAAGGATGATGTTCATCGTTGAAAAGGCTCAAGGAAAATTCCTTGGGCCTTAAATTTTTGACAGTTGGTGAGACTTTAACTGCTTTTTTTTATGTCAATCAAAGTATTTTTCTTCCAAAGAAGAAAAATTTGAACAACTGCGTTATAATATGCAATAGTGATATATTTTAAAATTTATGGGGGAAACATGACTAAGGAGCTAAAAGGTGGGTATACCACCGGGGCCTGTGTGGCAGCGGGAGTCAAGGCAGCAATACTGTTTTCTCAGGGGAGCTGCTGTGATTTTGTTGATATAACTGCCCTAGATGGAACAAAACTGACAATACCAATCAAGGACATTGAAAATGCCGGTGAGGGGATTAAAGTTTCTGTGATAAAGGACGGGGGCGATGATCCTGATATAACCAATGGAGCTGTCGTTATCACCACGGTAGAGTTTGATGAAAGCATTGACTATTTGGAATTCACCGCTGGTGAAGGTGTGGGAACCGTGACCAAGGCAGGTTTGGCAGTTTCACCTGGTGAGCCGGCCATTAATCCGGGACCAAGACAGCTGATAAAGGAGACAGTGGAAGCAGCTTACGGAAAAGTCATTGGCTGTAGGATAAGAATTGATATTCCTGGGGGAAAAGAACTGGCAAAAAAAACCCTTAACCCGATTTTGGGTATTCGTGATGGTATTTCTATCTTGGGGACCACAGGAGTTCTTAAACCCATGTCAGAGGAAGCCTTTAAGGATTCGCTGGTCCCACAGATAAAAGTGGCCTATGCTGCCGGATATACAAGCCAGATTTTTGTGCCGGGGAAAATCGGTGAAAGAATAGCCGGAGAATGGGGATTGCCTGTTGAAGCCATGGTGCAAACCAGTAATTTTATCGGTCATATGCTGGAAAAGGCTGCGGAATCTGGCGTGGATAAGGTCCTGCTATTTGGTCATATCGGCAAATTAGCCAAGGTGGCCGCCGGGGTTTTCCATACCCACAACCGTGTCGGGGATGGCAGACTTGAGACCATGGCGGCTTATAGTGCCGCTGCAGGTATGCCTGCCGAAGGTGTGAGGGAGATTTTGGAGTCACTAACGACGGAGGCGGCTCTCCCTGTAATAGAAAAATACGGGCTGGAAGCTGTATATGAAACTATTGCAGCCAGGGCTAGTCAGCGTGCCCAAAGGCTGGTCTTCGATGAGCTTACAGTGGGTACTGTTCTGGTAACCTTAAAGGGATCCCTGTTGGGGATGGATGATAATGCAAGGATGATAGGCGGAGAATTAGGATGGCACATAAAATCATAATAGTGGGGATAGGCCCTGGCTCACCTAGATATATGGTACCTGAGGCTCTTGATACCATAAAAGGGGCAAAGGTGCTGGTGGGCAGTAGCAGGGCCATGGAGCAGTACGGAAATCCTGAGGGGCAAAAACAGTTTATAATTAGGGCAGATATGGCGGCGGTTATGGAATTTATTGAACTGCATTTGCCGGATAATGATGTGATAGTAATGGTATCCGGTGATCCTGGCTATTATTCCATGTTGGACGCTGTTCGCCGCAGTTATTCCGATGAATGTATCAAAGTGATTCCCGGGCTCAGCTCAATGCAGGTAGCTTTTGCCAAGCTTGGACTGCCTTGGCATGATGCGGATTTAATCAGTATGCATGGCCGACAGCCTGCTCCTGAAAGCCTGGATTTCCAGCCTGGCAGAGTGATAGGCTTTTTGACTGATAAAAATAATAATTCAAAAACGATCCCTAAAATGCTGCAGGAAAGAGGTTGGCCGGATTCATCCATGTTGGGGATATGCAGCCGGTTGTCCTATGATGATGAGGAAATCATAAAAACAACTCTTGGTGATGCAGCAATGGTTGAGAAAACATTTTATAACTGTGTATTGGTGGTGGTGGCATAATGTATACCCTTGGAATTCCTGATGAGGAGTTTATACGCGGCAAGGTTCCAATGACCAAACAGGAAATCAGGATATTGACCATAGTCAAGGCCGGTATTAAAAGGGACAGTCTGGTATGTGATATAGGAGCAGGTACTGGATCTTTGTCCATAGAGGCAGCAATTCAGGCCCCGGAGGGCAGGGTTTATGCACTGGAGCGTAATCCGGAGGGAATCGGGCTTATAAAGGCCAACGCAGGGAAATTTGGTGTTGATAATCTTGAGATAATTGAGGCCTGTGCACCAGATGGGATGGAGCAGCTGCCTTTATTGGATGCTGCCATAATAGGTGGCAGCGGTGGAAATCTGGCACCTATTATGGATTTGGTGGACAGTAAACTTAAAGTCGGTGGAAGGATTGTAATCAATTGCATAACTATCCAGACCATAGCACAGTGTATAGAATATCTGCGCAATCGCAAGGATTATAGCTATGATGCTGTTCAGGTACAGGTGAGTCAGCTTCATCAGCTAGGTTCATATGATATGGTAAAAGCCAATAATCCAATTTTTATTGTTACTTGTATTAAGAAATGAGGTTATGTACATGGTAAATGTTAGTATAGTAGGTGCAGGTCCTGGTGATCCGGAACTGATTACCGTCAAGGGCCGCAGGCTCCTGGAGGCTGCTGATGTAATTATTTATGCAGGCTCACTAGTGCCAAAGGCATTATTGGGATATGCCCGGGAAGGATGTGAAATCCATAATTCAGCATCAATGTCTTTGCCGGAAGTCCTGGAGGTCATCGAGAAAAGCGTGGAGGCAGGGAAAAAAGTAGTAAGACTGCATACCGGGGATCCAAGTATTTATGGAGCCATTCAGGAACAAATGGATGCTTTATCCAAAAAGGGAATAGAGTTTGAAGTAGTACCGGGAGTAAGCAGCTTTTTGGCAACTGCGGCGGTACTGAAGCAGGAATATACCTTGCCTGGGGTTACACAAACAGTGATTATCACCAGAAATGAAGGGCGCACTGCGGTACCTGACCGGGAAAAGCTGAAGTCATTGGCAGCGCATAAGGCTACAATGTGTATTTTTTTGAGTATTTCCATGTTGGAGGAAGTAGTGGCAGAGCTGATTGCCGGCGGTTATGAGCCAGATACACCAATTGCTATTGTTCAACGGGCAACCTGGCCTGAGCAGCGTATATTCAGGGCTACTTTGGAAACAATATGCAGTGAAATAGAAGGTGAGGGGGTAGACCGAACCTCCATGATTGTTGTCAGCCATGTTTTGGGCAGTGATTATGAACTGTCCAGATTGTATGCACCGGAATTTAGTCATGGCTATAGGGATGCAAAAAAATGAGATGTGCGATTTTTACCTCAACTGCACAGGGATTGCAGCTGGCCAAAAGGGTTCAGTCTATGATGAATGGCACCATAGATATATATGGGCATAAAAATTTAAAGGAAAATAGTGGTTTTATACCTTATAGCCGGGTGACTGAGGCAGTGACGGAGGTTTTTGATAAGTATTCTGCATTGATATTCATTATGGCAACGGGAATCGTGGTAAGGGCGATTGCCCCACATTTAAAGGGGAAATTGCATGACCCGGCTGTGGTGGTAATGGATGAAAAGGGCCTTAATATAATCAGTCTTTTGTCAGGTCATATTGGTGGAGCCAATGAACTGACCAAGTTTTTGGCAAAAGGGCTGGGAGCAAATCCGGTCATTACAACAGCAACCGACATAAATAACATGCTGGCCCCTGATCTTATTGCATCCAGGTTGGGACTTATGCCGTATCCAACAGGTAATATTCTTTCCATTAACAGTGCAATATTAAAGGGTGCTGTGGTGGAGTATATCATCGATAAAGAAATACCCTGTCTTGAGGATTATATAAACGCTCTCGGGAAAATGGCAATTCATCCGACTGTAATCGATAATATTTCAGGGCTTGACAGTATAATTGCCCATAAGGATTACTATACTGTGGTGATAAGTGATAAAGATATTTCTGTAGGCAGAAAGGTTTTGCTTTTAAAACCTCGCAGGCTTATTGCAGGAGTAGGCTGTCGCCGCGGTGTTGGTAAGGAGCTGGTTTTGTCAGCACTGGATAAGGCCTGTAACAGCATCGACTGGCAGATCGGGCGTATAGATGAGCTGGCAAGTGCCGGTATCAAGGCTGATGAACAGGGCCTTTTGGCTGCAGCTGCACAGCTGAAAAGAAAAATCAGTTTTTATGAAAATGACAAATTGGCTGAAAAAATAGATTCCTATAATTTGGAGGAATCGGAATTTGTCAAAAATAATGTAGGCGTAGGCAATGTGTCAGAGGCAGCAGCTTATTGCTGCTGTAGTCATGGTGCGCTGGCCTTACCAAAAACGAAATTTGAGAAAGTGACGGTGGCGCTGGTATGGGAAAAATAACTGTAGTTGGAATAGGGCCCGGAAGTATTGAGGATATGACGCCAAGAGCAAGGACGGCAGTAGAATCAGCTGATGTGGTTGTTGGCTATACAACCTATATCAAGTTGATAGAAAAATTACTTGATGGTAAAAAAGTAATCGGTACAGGGATGATGCAGGAGGTAGACCGTTGCCGTATGGCTGTGGAAGAAGCGGTCAATGGAAGTAATACCGTGGTAGTTTCCAGTGGTGATGCCGGGGTATATGGCATGGCAGGTCTTGTATTGGAAATGCTTTTGCAATGTCCTGGGGAATCGAGACCGGAATTTGGTGGAACAATAGCAGGGGTATCGGCCGTCAATGCAGCGGCATCTATTTTGGGTGCTCCCCTTATGCACGATTTTGCAGTAATCAGTCTTAGTGATTGGCTCACTCCATGGGAACTGATACAAAAAAGAGCAAGATTGGCCGGGGAAGGTGATTTTGTGATTGCCTTATATAACCCGAAGAGTAAATCACGCCCGGACTACATCAACCAGATACAAAAAATTATTTTGGAATCAAGAGATCCTAAAACCCCTGTTGGAATAGTAACAGGTGCCAGTCGTGATCAGGAAAGTCATGTTATAAGTGATTTAGCTCATTTTACTGAGGAGGAAATAGGAATGTTCTCCATTGTCATCATTGGAAACAGCAGGACTTATGTAAAAGATGGGTACATGATAACTCCACGAGGGTATAAGGTATGATTTTTGTTGCAGCAGGTACGCAGGATGGCAGGGAACTGGCAGGATATTTACTGAATCAGGGCTACGATGTGACAGCTTCTGTAATAAGTCAATATGGTCAGTCTCTGCTCAAGGCATATCAGGGTATAAAAATAAATGACAAACCCTTGGATGAATCAGGACTTACGGATTATTTGCGTAAAAATGGTGTAAAATGTTTTGTGGATGCCAGTCATCCTTATGCTGCCAATATATCATCAAATGCCATGGCAGCGTGTAAAAAGTGTGAGATACCTTATATAAGGTTTGAGAGGGAGGTCAGTCAGCTCAAATACGACAAGGCTTATTATGTGGCAGATTATAAATCTGCTGCAAAAAAAGCCGGTGAGCTGGGGGAAAATATATTTTTGACTACCGGCAGCAGGACCCTCAGTATTTTTTCCAAAGCCGATGAGCTGGTTGGATGCCGACTTATCTGCCGCATCTTACCTGAGGCCGAGGTGGTGAAGGGCGCCAGGGAGCTGGGGTTTACTCCTGATAATATCATTGCCATGCAAGGTCCTTTTTCCAGGGAGCTGAATCGGGAACTTTTTGTGAAGTACAATGCGGATGTTGTAGTAACCAAGAATAGTGGCTCCATGGGCGGCACGGATACAAAATTTGAGGCAGCCAGAGACCTTGAGTTACCTCTGGTGATTATTGACAGGCCCAAAATGAAATACACAAATATTGCAAACAGCTTTCAGGATATTCTGAGTTTTGTCCGGGAAAATGTGTAATGATATTTCGCCTTGCGGTGGAAGAAAGATATTAATGAATACATTTATACTTTTTTAGTGCAGTAAAAAAGACTCTTTGATTTTGTCGAAGAGTCTTTTTGGCTGTTATTGGGTAAATGGGAATAAAAAAGAAGGGAGTAAAAACTCCCTCCAGATAAGTTTCAGCTTATGACTTTTCAATACCCGACAATACGCGCTACTCTCTCCTGAATTTCCTTGGCAGCATAGAAAGGCTTGCGCCAGAAATCAATGGCACCAAGTTCCATTACCTGTTCCTCTGTCTGGTGCTGTGCACTCATAACTATTACCGGAATATCCATCGTAGCCGGATCTGCCTTGATTTTCTCCAAAAGCTCAACACCGGTAGTCTCAGGCAAAACTATATCCAATATTATAAGTGCCAGAGTGTCAGCATTTGCCTGTACAAGCTCCAGGCCCTGTGCACCGTTGGAAGCTGAAAGAACCTCATATTTCTCCAACATTCTTGATAAAAGCATCTGATTTACTTCGGCGTCATCGATAATGAGAATTTTCTTTTTCATATTGTATCACCACCTAATAAATGTTAACTTTCTATTTTTATTATACCATGTTGTTATTTATATACAAACATTTAATGGGAAGATAATAAAATTTTTAAAGATTTATAATGGAATTTATTATGAATAAAATTTGTGATACTTATATTGATTAAAGGTATCCATTGGAGCGGTTCACTTTTGTAATATATTATCATGTGTTATAATTCAATTGTGTTTTTTAGTATAAGTTATGATTAGGTTATGGATGTCCTCTTACTCTATAGGTGGGGGAATCAAACTTTGATAAAAAGCAGATATATGTTATTTCGATTTTGTGGAGGATTTACATGGATTTTATAAGGCAGCCTATGGAAATAGAAAAAAGGAGTATGGAAATTATTGCACCGCACCTTAAGGGCCTGAACCTGGATGAGGATGCCACGAAAGTATATTCAAGGATTATTCATGCAGCCGGTGATGTGGAATATGCGCCCATAATCAGAATGCACCCAAAAGCAATTGAAGCAGGGAAAAAGGCAATTTTGAGTGGATGCAACATATATACAGATGTTGAAATGGTTCGTACCGGCATTAATAAAAGGAAGCTGGCAACCTTTGGGGGAGAGGTATTCTGCCGTGTTGCTGATCCCCAGATAAGCCAGCTGGCAAAACAGCAGGGGATTACAAGGTCCATGGCGGCAATGAGGAGCTTTGGCAACGATATGAATGGTGCCATTGTGGCTATAGGAAATGCCCCTACCGCTTTGTTTGAAGTGTTACGCATGGTGAAGGACGAAGGCCTTCGGCCTGCATTAATCGTCGGGATTCCTGTAGGCTTTGTGGGAGCAGCAGATTCCAAGGAGGCGTTGGAGAACAATTCCATTATACCTTATGTAACCGTGGCCGGAACAAAAGGAGGCAGTCCGATTGCAGCTTCGGTTATTAATGCTGTTATGTATATTATTGATAATAACCGTGTGTGATATTTAAGGGGCGTAGTATATGGAATGCCGTATTCCAAGAATAGTAGTTGCTGCCACTAAAAGTGGTTCCGGCAAGACAACAATAGTTACAGGCTTGTTGGCGGCACTGCGGCAACAAGGAATAAAGGTTCAGCCCTATAAGGTCGGACCTGATTATATAGATCCCGGATATCACAGGCTGGCCAGTGGCAGGCCGTCTCATAATCTTGATTCCTGGCTGATGCCCCGGGAAAAGATGGTGGAAGTATTTGCTGCATCCGCCTGTGGAGCTGAATTGGCTGTGATCGAGGGCGTTATGGGCCTTTATGATGGTGGAAATAACGGGATAAGCTCTTCTGCTGAGATTGCCAAATGTCTACATGCCCCGGTAATATTGGTTGTGGACTGCAAATCCATGGGAGCATCTGCAGCGGCAGTTGCCCTGGGATTTAAATCCTTTGACAAGGATGTACAGCTGGCTGGGGTTATATTGAACCGACTTGGCTCAGATAACCATGAACGAATTATTCGTGAGGCAATGGCTGATCTTAATATTCCGGTTTTAGGTGCGGTTCATCGTAATGATGATCTTGTTATGCCGGAAAGGCACTTAGGATTATTGCCGGTTGAGGAAAATCAAGAGCTTAAGGTTGTTGATGATATGGGACAGGCCATGGCCCGTGAGTTGGATATTGCTGCAATAATAAAGGTCGGTGAGGGCGCGGCAGCAATTAATGTGCCTGATGGCAAGATATATGAAAATACCTTACCAAAGGTCCGTATCGGCATTGCCAGGGATGATGCATTTTCCTTTTATTATCCGGAGAGTATCAGTGTCCTTGAACAACAGGGTGCAGAAGTTGTTTATTTCAGCCCCCTTGCTGATCGACAGCTTCCCCGGGTGGATGGACTGATTTTTGGTGGCGGTTTCCCGGAGATGTTTGCAGACAAATTAAGCAGTAATCTTGAGCTTATTGAAAGTATCAGAAAAGAAGCAGCTGCTGGCATGCCTATATACGCCGAATGTGGCGGCTTTATGTTTTTGAGCAGTTCAATGGAAGCTTTCAATGGCGAAGTATTCCCCATGTGTGATATATTGCCATGCCGGGTTAAAATGAACAACAAATTGCAGATGGTAGGCTATGTCTCGGCTGAGCTACAGACAGATACAATCCTTGGGAAAAAGGGAGATGTGCTCAAGGGACATGAGTTCCATTTTTCGGTTGAGCTTCCCAGGGAAGACAATACAGAGGGGAAAAGGGCCTTTGAGTTTGTTCGGGCCAGAAATGGCGTACATTATCCTGGCGGTTATGTCAGGGGGAATGTATTGGGCTCATATCTGCATATACATTTTGCAGGTTATCCGGATGCAGCATCAGAATTTGTGGAAGCCTGCAGGAATTTTAGAGGAAATAAGGGATAGTAATGGGAAAAATTATTTTGGTTACTGGTGGGGCAAGAAGTGGCAAGAGTTCGTTTGCGGAACGATATGTTGCGAAATATGGCAAGAAAATCGGGTATATTGCTACATCCCAGGTTAGCGATGTGGAAATGGAATATAGGGTAAAGCTGCATCGTGAGCGCCGTCCCAAGGAATGGAAGACCTTTGAGAAGCCCTTTAATGCCTACGAGGTGATTGAAAAACAGGGCAAAAGCTATGATATGTTTTTGTTTGATTGTATGACAATATACATCAGCAATATATTGAGCACTGTCAACGATATAGACGATTTTGATGCAAATTACAGACTGGTTACCGACAATATCCAACAGCTGATAAAGGCAATTACAGCCTCTGATGCCACGGTAGTAATTGTTACCAACGAGGTGGGCTCCGGGATAGTTCCCAACAGCCGCTTGGCCAGGGAATACAGAGATTTATCGGGATTGACAAATCAGATGCTCGCCCAGGCTGCTGAAAAAGTGTATATGGTAATATCCGGGATTCCGGTGGACATCAAAAAAATCTCTGAGAATATCTGATAAATGAGGTAGAAAATGGCTAGGAAAATTATGTGCATGGGGACATCATCCCATGTGGGAAAAAGTATATTGGCAACGGCTCTGTGCCGAATTTTTTATCGCAAGGGCAGTCGTGTAGTACCCTTTAAGGCACAGAATATGGCGCTTAATTCCTATGTGACCAGGGATGGTGGAGAAATGGGCAGGGCTCAGGTAGCACAGGCAGAGGCTGCAGGGTTGGAACCGACAGTGGAAATGAATCCGGTGCTGTTAAAACCAACTGGCAATTCCTGTTCCCAGGTGATCATTATGGGAAAACCTGTAGGAAACATGTCGGCCAGGGAATATCACAAGGGATACTCATTAAAAGCCTTTGATGCTGTGAAGTCTGTCCTGAATCAACTTGATGATGAATATGATACCATTGTGATTGAAGGTGCAGGAAGTCCTGCCGAGGTAAATCTGAAGGACAATGATATTGTAAATATGCGGGTGGCCAAGCACCTTAATGCACCTGTGCTTTTGATTGCCGATATAGATAGAGGTGGCGCATTGGCTTCACTGGTTGGCACCTTGGAATTACTGGATGAAGATGAGCGTCAACTGGTGAAGGGCTTGGTAATCAACAAGTTTCGTGGAGATATCAGCCTGCTGACACCAGCCATAGACTTTCTGGAGGAAAAAACAGGTAAACCGGTATTGGGTGTAATACCTCATATTGAGGAAATGGGAATAGACGATGAAGACTCGGTATCCCTGGATGAAAAAGTATCTGTGCGTGATGATGCCGATATAAAAATTGCTGTTATTCAAACTCCAAAGATTTCAAATTTTACTGATTTTGATGCATTGGCTCATGAAGGAGATGTATCCCTTTATTATGTCCGTAATACCGATGAATTTGGGAATCCGGACATGGTCATTTTGCCCGGCAGTAAAAATACTGTTGAAGATATGATGTATCTCAACAAATCAGGATTGTCCGGACTGCTTAATGGTCATAGCGTCAAAGGAAAACCATTGATAGGTATTTGTGGCGGTTATCAGATGCTTGGAAGAATGATTCGGGATCCGCATCATACAGAATCGGAGCATGACGAAATTGCTGGCTTGGGGCTTTTGGGGGTAGAAACCGTATTTGCAGAAAAAAAACTGACAAGTCAAGTAAAGGCAGATTGTACAGGGCTTGAATTTATGGGCGCAATGATTAAGGCGAATGATATAACAGGGTATGAAATTCATACGGGCAAGACGGAATTTGTCGACAAATCAGACAGGCATCCTTTTGTGATAAAAGAGCGCAGTCGCGGGCAGTGCAGCAGTACGGAGGGGACTGTAACAGCTTCCGGTAATGTACTGGGAACATATATTCATGGAATATTTGACAATGATGAGTTTCGGCGACAGCTTCTAAATGCAGTAAGGACCTCCAAGGGACTTTTGCCATTGAAATCATCACGGAATGTTATGGCCGAGAAACAGAAAAATTATGAGCGTCTGGCAGATATAGTTGAACAGAACATGGATATGGTCAGACTGGAGAAAATAATGGGTGATGAGAATTGATGATAACAGCTATTGCGGCATTTTTGATTGATGCAGTTATCGGAGATCCCCGGAGCAATTTTCACCCTGTGGTACTCATAGGCAAGCTGATTGCAGCGTTGGAGGGACCTCTTTACAGGAAGGAAGACAGCAATACCAGAAAATTGATGTTGGGAGGCCTGCTGGCTTGTATTGTTTTGCTATTCACCTTTTTATTGGTAAATGGTATAATGAATATTGTGAATATGCTAAACAATTATTATGTCTCAATGCTGATAGAGGCATTTTTGCTGAGCTTTACAATTTCACCCAAGAGTCTGGCTGCTGCCGGCAAAGAACTGTACGGCTACTTGGCAGCAGGTGACTTGGAAAATGCCAGGTACAAGGTGGGCTGGATAGTTGGCCGGGACACGGATCAGCTGGATTCCGGAGAGGTTTCCCGGGCTACAGTTGAAACCATAGCGGAAAATACAGTGGATGGAATCATAGCACCGTTATTTTTTTTCCTGATTGGAGGATTGCCGGTGGCTTATCTTTACAGGGCGGTAAATACCCTTGATTCCATGGTAGGATACAGAAATGAGCGATATCTGTATTTTGGCCGGGTATCCGCAAGGCTGGATGATGTTCTTGGCTATATACCGGCGAGAATTACCGGCTTATTGTTTGTGGTTTCGGCCTTTATTCTTCGTTATGATGGAAAAAAATCCTGGAAAATCCTGTGGCGGGATGCGGGAAAACATCCCAGTCCTAATGGGGGCTGGGCTGAGGCCTCTGTGGCCGGCGCATTGAAAATAAGGCTTGGCGGCTATAATTCATATTTTGGCAAAGTTCATTTTAGGGCGTATATGGGCGATCCGGATGAAACAATAAATAAGGAACACATTATTAAAACAATTTGTATGATGTATACGGATGTAATATTGTTTTTGCTTGTTTGTCATATTTTGTGTGTAATATATAGTATTGGAGTGCTTTAAATGCAGAGTTTTCTGATAGGCTTGCAGTTTTTGACCAGGATCCATATCGTGCAGCAGACTGTTTGGACCGAGGAGGATTTTGGCAGAAGTGTGAAGTTTTTTCCTCTTGTGGGGGCAGTCTTGGGGGCAATATATGGTGGTACAGCCTGGATTCTCTGTTGTCTTGCGCCATCCTATGGCCTTGATATGCCGGAACACCTGGTAAATGCTATACTGGTTACTTTGCCGGTTCTGTGTACAGGGGCTCTTCATTGCGACGGCCTGATGGATACTGTTGATGGAGTGTTTTCCGGGCGCAGCAGGGAGCGAATGCTCGAAATAATGAAGGACAGCTGCTCCGGAGCCTTTGGGGTAATTTCCTTTGTATTGTTTATTCTTTTGCAGTATGCAGCGATTTCTGATTTGCCTGCGGAGCAATTACCGGTAGCTCTTTTTGTTATGCCGATTATTTCCAGGATGATGATGGTAATGGCCATAACGCTTTTCCCCTATGCCCGCAAGGAAGGCATGGGAAAGTCCTTTACAAATTCATCAAAGGGAAATACGCTGCTGGTTGCATTCGTTTCCGGGCTATTGTTTGTACTTCCCTGGGGCTGGAGTGCTGCATTGGCTGTACTATATGCCATGGTTTTTACTGCCTTGTTTGGTTGTTATGTATCCCGGATTCTTGGCGGACTGACAGGTGATGTATATGGTGCTGTGACCACATTGTGTGAGCTGGTGGTTATCATTGCCTTTATATTTGGAACATACCTTTTTGAGAGGGGGATAATATAATATGCTTTTAGAAGTTTTGGTGCCTGGCTCCTGTGGAGAGATTGCCCAGGGGTGGAAGGATGGGCAGCCTTTTTTGGTAACTTGTCCTATAGGTCTTTATTCAAGAGCATTGGTGACAGAAAGAACCTCTGCAAAAACCGGATTGGGGAAGAAAGCCAATATAGCCTTGAAGAACACTGTGAATTATATGGGATTTACGGAGTTTCCTCTTGGATTAGCCTTGGAATCACAATTGCCTACTGGTAAGGGAATGGCTGCTAGTACAGCTGATATTGTTGCGGTCATACAGGCTGTGGCTACGGCTATCGACGATGAACTGGCACCTGAAGAGGTTGCAGAGCTTGCAGCCGGCATTGAACCAACGGATGGAGTTTTTTATGAAGGCGTAGTCCTGATGAATTATATGACAGGTCAACTTGTAAGGTCATATAAGAATGTTCCTAAAATCATTATTGCCATGTTTGACACTGGTGGGACTGTAAATACAATAGATTTTCACTCTGATTATTCAGATAACAGTGGGAATGCGGATAGTCCTTCTGAGTTGTTGGAGGCCGTTGATTCACTTTCCAAGGATTTCTCTGCAGAAAATATAGGCAGGGTAGCAACTATCAGTGCATTGGCAAACCAAAAGCTGTTGGCCAAGCCACAGCTGGATGAGATTATAGAGTTTGCTAAATCACAGGGAGCAATAGGTGTGAATGTGGCTCATAGTGGGACTATGCTGGGAGTAATGTTTAAACCGGATGAATCCATGAAAAAGGTGCTGGATGTTGTCAGGATGATTGGCGACAAATTTCCACATATGGAATATTTTGATGTGGAGCGCCTGATTCCAGGGGGCTGGATTATCAGACAGAGGTAAGGTGAGTAATGAGACCATTTGAACATGGTGGCAATGTATATAGCGCTGGAGTCTGCAGGCCTGAGCTGTATGATTTCAGCGCTAATATAAATCCACTGGGAATATCTGATAAGGTAAAAAATACAATAATAAAACATGTTGATAACCTGGTTCACTATCCTGATCCATCCGGATTGCAGCTGAAACAGGTTATTTCTGTGCATTATAAAACCAATATGAAAAATATAGTATTGGGGAACGGCGCAGTAGAATTGCTGTATGTATATTTTCACTCCAGGCGGCCAAAAAGAGTTTTGATACCGGTGCCATCCTTTAGTGAATATGAACGAGGAGCAAGGGCTGCAGGATGTGAAGTGGAATATCAATATCTGGACAAAGCAGATGATTTTGCCTTGAACAAGACAAGATTAATGGAAAAAATACCGGAGGTTGATGCAGTTGTATTGGGAAATCCCAACAATCCAACCGGCAGTCTGATCAGTAGGGGAGACTTTGAGGAAATTCTGGAAAAATCAGCGCAGAGCGATACTGATCTGATAATCGATGAATCCTTTTTGGATTTCTTAACAGATGAGGAAAATTACACCTTAATAGATGTCGCTGATAAATATTCAAATTTATTGATTATACGCTCCATGACAAAGTTTTTTGCTGTTCCTGGCCTGCGTCTGGGGTTTTGTGTTGCCGGGGAACACCTTGTTAACATGCTGGAAGCCGGAAAGGACCAATGGAATGTTAATCTCTTGGCCCAGTATGCGGGAGTAGCTGCATTAAAGGATGTTGACTATCAGGAGAAAACCAGAATGCTGATTCAAAAATACAAGAAGGCATTATACGAAAGACTCTCAGCGTTTGAAGAACTTGATGTATATAGCCCAACGGTGAACTTTATCATGTTCAGTGTAGAAAAAACAGGATTGAGCAGCAGTCAATTTGTTGAACTGTTGGCAAGACAGAACATTCTGGTCCGGGATTGCAGTAATTATCCTGGACTGGATGATTTTCACATAAGGACGGCAGTACGGACAGAGCATGAAAACAGCTTGTTGGTGGATGCAATCAGAGAAGTACTGCTAAAGTGCAGAAACAGGTGATAAAATGAAAAAAATAATATTGGTACGGCATGGACAAACTGCCTGGAATAAGCTGGGAAAATATCAGGGGCAGGCAGATGTGGAATTAAGTGAACAGGGACGGAGACAGGCACAGCTTCTGAAGGAAAATTTTCCTTTTGACAAGGTGGATGCAGTATACTCAAGCTCTCTTAACAGGGCAGTGGAAACAGCAAAAGCAGTGGCTGGTAAATTCGGGTTGAAGGTAAAAAGCTGTGATGATTTTAAGGAAATTAATTTTGGGGCCTGGGAGGGCCTGACCTATGACCAGATACATGATAAATGGCCTGTGGAACACGAAAAGCTTTTTAAATGCCCAGGTGAAATGACTTGTCCTGATGGTGAGAGCTTTGCTGATGTTCAGGCCAGGGCTGTGGCCAAGCTAAAGAAGATAATAAAATCCCCGGAGGGAGAAAATATCGTTATAGCAGCTCATGGTGGCGTAATCAGGACCCTGTTGGCCTATGCCCTGGGAATGCCACTTAATAATATGTGGCATATCCGTCAGGACAATACAGCAGTTAATCTGATAACTGCATATGATGAAAGTATGGTTGTAGAGCTTATGAATTCAACGGTACACCTCAAGGGAGAATTCCTGGATAGTAATATGTGGAAATAAATCAAAAAACGGTTGACAAAGAGTTTGTTTGAGAGTATTATTATCCATGTTGTCGGCGCTAATTTAGAACAAGCAGTCAGGGCAACAAAATATAATATTGAAAATCTTGACATGGTCATGATTTTAAGATATTATGTAAAAGCTGACTCAAGGAGTTGGCGGTGTTCTTTGAAAACTAAACAATGCAACAGGAATCATGCACACATGATTCAAGCCAGATGATGGTATTATTTCTTCGGAAGTAATAAACATACAATAGTTTGTTGGAGCAATATCCAAGAGCGAAAGCGATTGGTAAATATTGCCCATGTCAAAACATCCCAAAAAGCAAGTCGCGTGCGACGCAGCTGATTGGTAGATGTTGACGACGGACCAAACTAAAATTCCTTTATTACAAAGGTAATTCTAGAAACTTTAGAGCCATTCAAAGTTATCTGAGAGAGTATATAACGAAGGAATTTTTGCCAGTATCGAGGAACGAAGAAATCAGCAAGTGATGGTGTACTGATGTACATGGAACGCAGCTGATGATGAGTGACAAAGATAATGGTGAAAAGGCCGAGTTAGATATATTTTTTGGAGAGTTTGATCCTGGCTCAGGACGAACGCTGGCGGCGTGCTTAACACATGCAAGTCGAACGGGAAGACATTTCTAACACCGAGTTACTAAATTGACGCATCTGTATCAGACAGCGTCGTGAGTGTCTGCGACAA
>NZ_JAILFV010000170.1 GCF_024697385.1 Anaerovibrio sp. | reverse complement strand
GCCAACAATCTCAGCCATGACAGGGACATCATCTTTTTAAACCAGCCCTGCATCAGCGGTCTTAGCTTTTCCACCGATTCCCCTGAAAGGGATATTTCCCGAAGAACAACATCCTCCAATGCATAAAGCTGAATATCTATTTCATTAAAATCATCAAAAGCCGGAAATGCACCATCTCCAGGTTCCAAATTGATAAGATAGCACTGTCTGAAGGTCTGTTCCTCACGGGTAACACCATATACTTCTACAGTACCGGAGACAATCTCAATGCCTACACTTTCGTCCCTAAGAAGGAAGCGCTCCCCGGCATGTAAAATATGCTCTTTATCGTTCATAAAGCCTTCCTCCCACCTTATTCTTCGGCCTCCCGTTCCTCAATCAGTCTTTTGTATGGGCCGTCATGAAGTATCATCTCTCTGTGGATACCACGCTCCACTACATTCCCATTAGAAAGAACAATAATCTCATCACAGTCCCGAATCGTGGACAGACGATGTGCAACAATTATACAGGTGCACCCACGATGTCTGATATTTTCCAAAACTGTTTTTTCAGTAATAGGATCCAATGCACTTGTTGCTTCATCCAAAACAAGTATTGATGGGTTTACGGCCAATGCTCTGGCTATCTCCAGCCTCTGCCGCTGTCCGCCCGAAAAATTCGTTCCGCCCTCCACTACCTGAGAATCGTATCCGCCCTCAAGCTGCAGGATATCATCATGTATGCACGCATCCTTTGCGGCCTGTATTATATCACTTCTAAGCACAGTCTTATCAAACAGGGCAATGTTCTCCCCGATAGTACCCGTAATCAGAAAAATATCCTGATCAACTGATGACAAGGAATTTAATATAACATTACGGGGCAGTTTTCTTCTGGGTATACCATCAAAAGCCAATGTTCCGGACCATTCCTCGTATAATCCGGTAATAACCTTGGCCAATGTGGATTTACCACTACCGGAGGCACCCACTACGGCCACCCAGGAGCCTGGTTTGGCATGAAGGTCAAAATTCTCCAGCAGAGGTTTTTCCAAAGGGCTATATCCAAAGCTGATCTGTTCCAGGTCAATTGCACCGGAAAGTCTTTCCTTATCTGATGATTGCGCCTTCTGGCTCTCCTCGTCAGGGAAATTAAGGGAATCCACCTCATAACGCTTTACATCATTCAAACGCTGCATCTGCATTTCCGTAGTCTGTAAAGTAGACCCAAGGCCAACCAAGGCATTAACCGGAGCCTGAAAGCTTCCCATAAGCTGTTGAAAAGCCATAAACATACCAGCGGTCATGACACCTTCCATAATGGAAAAACCACCGATTGTCATTATCAACGCACCATTAATACCTGACAGCAAAGTAGGCAGCAGTTTCACTGACATAGCCCACAGAGCTGTCTCCTGAGATGCCGTCAGCACCTTGGTCTGATAACCTGCCCATTTATTAAAGAAATCTCCTTCGTCGCCATTAGCCTTTATAGTCTCAATCATGCGCAAGCCATTCATGGCCACACCATAGGCTTTACCGGCATCCTGCTGTATACGCATATTTAAGTCAGTCAGGTGACGGCGCATAGCAAAAAACAGTATGATTTCCACAGAAGAAAAAGCCACACCTATTAAAGTAAGAGAGACATTGTATTGTAAAAGAAGCAGTAAATAAAATACTGCAACAAATAAATCCAGCACAGCTGTAGCCGCCGGTCCGGACAAAACCCCGGCAATGGACTCATTGAATCCAACTCGGCCTGCAACTTCAGCAGCATATCTTTGATGGAAGAACTGCATCGGCAGCCTCAACAAATGCCAAAAATAACTGGATGAATCTGCCAGAGTTAATTTTCGCTGCCATTGGGTAAGTACCACAGCACGGAGCCACGACATAAAACCCGTCAGCAAAAAAGATGCCACCATGGCAATGCAAAAGCCCTGCATCCAGTCCGGATGCTTCTTGGTTAAAATATCATCCAAAAAAATCTGGTTCATTACCGGAGAAGCCAATCCCGGGATAATAGCGCAAAATTCCAATATCAGAATAAACGCTGCCGCCCATTTATCCTCCAGCAATTTTTTGGCAACATCCTTAAACACATTATAGCGATGACCTTCCTTTTGAAAGCCCTCCCCGGGAGCCACATACAGTGATACACCTGTATATGATGTACGAAATTCTGCCAAATCAACAGTCCTGCGGCCCATGGCCGGATCATTCAGATATGCCTTACCGTTTTTGATTCCCTCCAAAACCACAAAGTGATTGAATTCCCAATGAATAATCAAGGGAAAAGGTTCTTCCGGAATTAACTCCAGCAAATCATCCACTGTCCAACGATATCCATCGGCCACGCAATTTCTGCCCCTGGCTGCCCTAAGCACACAACTGGCCTTTGAACCATCACGGTTTACACCACATTCTGCGCGCAATTTTTCCAATGGTACCCACATACCATAATGGGCCAACACCATTGCCAGTGCAGCAGCCCCACACTCAGTTGCCTCCATTTGCAGCACCGTAGGCACCTTTACCATGGTTTTGGGTCTATGAGTTATATTCTTTATAGTATTTATATAATCCATAGTCCTCACCTATTCCGCAGCCATTGGCTCAGCTTGTAAAATACCTTTTCTATCGGTGGACGGCGCTCGATAATAATAGATCCGGTACAAAAGCTCCCTGCAGTAACAGGCTTGTGCTCTCCTACCGAAGAAGTCCATAGCAACCCTGATTCATCAGAATCGTCTTTTACCAAATCGAAATTAACTTCCATCACGGAACTCTGCTGTGATTGAAGTATCCATTGTGCTAAATGCTCATTTCCGGTTTTCTTTTGTACAGCCTCAAGAGAAACCGGATACTGGGATACTGAACGCACATTTCCCAAAAGGCTTCCCGACTGGGATACATCCACGCCGTTGGGAGCCAGCTGTATGGTCTGTCCCGGCTCTACCCTTTTGCCATGGGATACAGGAATATATAATACTCCTGTCAAATCGCGTCTGCCGTCTATAATGCGCAGGGTACATATCGACATCCCTACTCCTACCGTAGTTCCGACCTCCACATTCATTTCTCCCACGATACCGTCATGAGATGCCCTGATATATTCTGTCATATGCTGTTGATACAGTCTTGAATCAAATTCATGCACCCGACTGGCTGCATCCTTTTCACTGATTGCCAGCTCAGGCACCTGCTGAGCCATATGAGTGCTTGCCTCTGCCTGCACCTGCACGATATGTGCAATAGGATCACCTTTTTTGATTTTTTCCCCAGAATGGACATACACCTCGTCCACCACGCCGGATACATTTGCTGATACCTTTACCACACCACTGGCATCCATAATCAATCCCATACCATCAGCTTTTACGGTAAAAGATCCCCAAATAGACCATATCAGTACAGCAAAAACCATCACCACCACAGCTACCAGACCCATCCAGGCAACCGGGGTAGTAATAGGCAGTACCGTATCCAATCTTTCCGGAGAGCGCATTTTATCAAGGGCTTCCTGACTAAATATCTGCTGATTTCCTCTATTCCATTTAGCTTCAGCACTCTGGGCAGCTTTATCCTGTTCTGCCATCAGTTCCCCTCCTCATCCAATGAAACAGACACTTTCATACCTTCCTTTAATCCGGTCAAATCACCGGATACTACTATTTCACCTTCGCTAAGACCACTTAAAATTTCCACATTCTTACCGTCATCAGCTCCTATAATCACATTCCTATAGGAGAGAACTCCCTCATCATCCACTACAAAGACCCTTTTTTTATCAGAATCCACAAACGATGATCTCGGAACTGTAATAGCGCTATAGCCTTTTCCCATTTCCAGCAGTACATTGTTATATGTCATGGATTCCAGCAGATGAGCACGATTATCCACCTTCCAGACGACTCGACGGATATCAGCCGGTTCCTCAGGCGGTGGCGTGATTTCCATCAGAACAGTATTAATTTTTTGTTTCCATCCTTGATTGCCTGCTGCATAGCCGGTATCATACGCCTTCCACATATTGCCCTGATTCATAAAACGCAAGGTTGATACATCCCCCACATGAAGATGTCTTGCATCCTGATCATTAAGAGTAGCATTAAAATAAAGCGTATCAAAATCTCCCACAAGAGCTACAGGAGTCCCCGCCTGCACATAGGAACCTTCCTGCTTGTAGATAATGAGTATCTCGCCCGCAACAGGTGCATAAATATTTAACCAATTTTCCTGTACCAGACACTGATTGTATTCCGCACGGGAAGCCTGCAGTTCTTCCTGCGCAGCAAGGTACATAGCCTCTGAGGCTTCGTATTTCTCCTTTGATGTAGCATCCAGCTCCATTAACTGCTTTTGTCTTTGATAAGCACTGTACGCTTGGGCCAAAGTAGCTTCTGCCTTTTTTACAGCACTGGCAGCCCGCTGTATTTTAAGCGGTATCTGCTCATTGACCATGGACAACAATGCCTCACCCTTATGTACCGAAGTATTTTTATTCACAAACCATTTAGCAATGCGACCATCTGTCAGGGCCACGGCATCCGTCATATTCTCACTGTAAAATCGCACTAAATCAAGCTCTATACGAGGATATAACTCCTGCTTTTTGACCTTGGCACCAACGATTTGTATTGTACGCTCACTCAATCGTCTGGCAATCTGATTTTCATCGCTGTAATTGAGCCAAGCCCCATAAACCACCAGCAATGTGGCCATAGACAAAATTACTGCAACAGCAATATAAAAATATTTTTTCATAGGTATTCTCACTTTCAGATATTATATACACATATTT
>NZ_JAILFV010000149.1 GCF_024697385.1 Anaerovibrio sp. | reverse complement strand
TGTACCGAACGGTACGCACGGTGGTGTGAGAGGTCGGAGGATTTATTTTAATCCTCCTCCTACTCGATGCAGTGCTATATAAACAATGCATAAAATCGTAACATTAGATTGCGTAAATTACATATTTTTTACCATTTCGTGTCCACTGTTAATGTAGCAACAATGATCATTTGTTGCTTGGCCGGCAACCTTTTTGGCTTGCAGATGGTTATAATATATGTATTGCTATGAAGCCGTTGAGAGTTTAAGGTTGCAGAAAGGGAAAGATATTGGGGGTGGTGTGAAGAATATTCCCTATGGATAAAGTGTAATGTTTTTAGCTGTAATGGGAAGGCGGGGATAACATTGTCAAAAAGCAATTCCAAGAAGGATGACCTGATGAAGCTGTCCGAAAAAAGCCAGGAGCTTTATAAGGCACTTTGCAGTAAAATAAGCGGACAGGATGAAGCAATACATTATTTTGTAAAAAGCCTTTTCAATGGGCAGTTTATGCCATTAACCGACAAAACAAAACTAATCAATGTTTTCCTTTTGGCAGGTATGCAGGGAGCAGGGAAAACAACTTTGGCACAGGTAACTGCGGAAAAGCTGCAGAGAAGGCTTATTGAAATAGATTTGGCCGATAACACCAAGGAAAAAGCAGCTGATGCCTTGATAAATCCTATCAAGGACAAGGACGATTCCAGTAAAATAACCAGATTTGTGGAAAAAGATCCCAATGGAATACTCCTGCTAAAGAATATTGACAAAGCCAGTAAAGATGTAATTGATGCCTTGGGAAAGATAATAGAACAAGGTCATGTGACTGATACCGAAAGCCACAAGGATATATCCTTTGCCGATACCATTATTATTTTTACCACCCGGCTGGGTTCAGAGCTTTATCTTGCTGATAAGTACAGCGCCGTTGTGAAAAAAGCAGTGGCAACCAAGACCCTTTGTGAAGAGCTGGCAGAGGAAGAAAATCCTGTCACATTTTTTAATGACTTTTTTAGTGAAGACCATATTATATTCTTTAGGAAGCCTCCTGTCAGCGTTCTTTTGGATAAAATCGGGGACAGCTTCACAGATTTTGCCCACGGATTAAAAGAAAATTTTGGCTATGATCTGGAGATTGGGCCCAATGTTGCCTCTTTGTGCCTTTATGGCCACAGTAATGATGTATCTGTTGACACAGCCGATGGAATAGGTATCTCATTTTTAAAAAATGAATTATATGATTTGAGCCGCCATTTCGGTATGGAGAATATGGGCAGGCTGGAAAAAATAGTATTTCAGGTGGAGTTGCCGCCGGAAGGGGTTGAGTTGTTTTCTTTTTCGCGCAAACCACAGATTGTGGTGGTGGGTGACAAGAAAAGTTACCCCTCTTTGGTGGAAAATGAGCATGTTGAATACCTGTTTGCCGAAGATATAGACGAATTGGAAGGCATATTATCTGACGGCAATAACTACGTTAGCCTGGTATTGATAGATTTACTGTATGGTATGGGATTTGAACAGGGCCAATTCGGAATTGAAAATGAAGCACCGGTTGGCTTGTCGGCCTATGAAATCTTTCAGAAATATCTTCCTGATGATTACATGGTTTATACGGTTTACGATGGAAAAATTAGTGCGTCGGATTACTTTTCCTTTGTGCACTGGAATGCCAGAGGCTCCGTTGATTTGAACCAGGATAGCACTGTGGTTTTGGCAGATATGGAAAGACTTAGCAGAACAGCCTTTGTTCAGAAAACTTATGATGATTTGCAAAACAGAGGTTGGCTGATTAGCCACAAGACAACGCAGAGCTTGTCCAAGGATGGGAAAATAGCTGTGGTAACCTTCTATGATTTTGGTACAGAACAGTTAAAACCTATGCCGATAGATGACTATCTGGAAGAAGAAACAGCCGAAGTGTATTTTGATGATATTGTGGGAGCAGATTCGGCCAAGGAGGAGTTGCGTAATTTAAGCGAATACCTCAGGGCGCCTAATCTGTTCAAAATGAAATATGGCAGTGACCCTGGCGGAATAATGCTGTTTGGTGAGCAGGATACGGGCAAGGTGTCTCTGGGCAAGGCCTTGGCTTATGAAACTCCGGCACATCTGCTGTTTTTAAGCTCTTCCCGTGCTGACGCTCTTGCCTCTGATGATAGCAGCGAATTGCTGAAAAATTTGTTCCAAAAGGCTATTAACCAAACCCCATCGGTTATACTGATAGGACAGCTGGATGATTTCCTTAAAAAAATAGGTTCAGATGGGATAAATGTCATCATTAACGGGATAAAGGATATAAGAGAACGTGGCGCTGCGGTGTTGTTTGTTGGAACCGTGAACTGTGATGCTCCCTTTGTAGATAATAGAAACTCTGACATCGATCCAGATTTATTGCGTTTAATAGAATACAAAATACAAATTAAAATACCGGATAGAGACGAGCGAATTCATGGTATTAGAAGGTCCTTGGCCCGTAAAGGTATAGACAATATATCAGATACATTAATAGAAAATATTGCCGATCGTATCAGGGGATGGAGTATTGCAGATATTGATGAGCTTACATCCTTGGCCAAACGAAAAGCCGTAAGGCAGGAAAAGGAAGTAAATCAGGATATATTATCTGATGCGTTGGATGAACTGGTTCACGGTTATAAAACGGATTTGGTGGAAAGGGATTATTATGCTACGGCTGTTCATGAAGCCGGACATGCCTACTTACAATACTATGTAGGGGAAAAATCGTCATATATAACCATTATTGCCAGAGAAAATTATGGAGGATATACCAAATTTTATACAAATGAGAAGGAGGATGTTAAGGACACACGTCAGCGTGGATTGAATTATATAAAAACGTATTTGGCTGGCAGGGCA
>NZ_JAILFV010000049.1 GCF_024697385.1 Anaerovibrio sp. | reverse complement strand
GAGCTTTAAGATGTCCCCTTCCTCTTTAGGTGGGGGAAAACAAACTACAACAGCTGGCGAGCATATCTCCCAGCTCGTTGAAACGCTAATTGGAAGATTTTTCTTCTAAAGAAGAAAAATTTGAACAATGGCGTTATAATGTACTTAGCTAGTGGAATAACAATTAAATCGGTGGGCAGGAAGAATATTTGAAAGGCGGTATTTGAATAATGAATTCAAAATTAAGAGTTAGCTTATCCGGTAAACTGAATAAAATGAACAGAGTTATTCTGACGCCTGTAATGTTGGGAGCAATCCTTTGGGGATTACAAAGTGTGAGCCAGGCAGCATTAGATAACAGGAGTCAAATGGAGGGAGTACAATAGGGGATAGAAATAATGTGAATACATTATCTAAAGAAGATGGTGGCTGTAAACCACATGCATGTTCCCCTGGTATTTGTCCCAAGGATTAACTGAAAAATCATAACAGATGAAAATCATGTGGTAAATGGTGTATAATTATGGGGAAATGGTTTAAGCTGAAAATATTTTGTGATTTTTTTCAAAAGTGATTTGGCTTCTGACTGTTCACTAAGCAAATGTATTATGAAAAGAGGTAGAATGAACATGAGTACTATTGCCCTTATTGCCCATGATAAGAAAAAGGAAGAAATGTTGGAATTTGTGGAGCAGCACATGGATCTGCTTCAGACCTGTCATTTGATTGCTACCAACACAACAGGTACCAAAATCAAGGAGAAATTCGGCCTTGACGTTGAGACAATGATGTCCGGTCCTCTGGGGGGAGACCAGCAGATCGGTGCCAAGGTTGCAATGGGCGAAGTGGATTATGTCATATTCCTTCGGGATCCATTGACTTCCCAGCCACATGAGCCGGATATCAATGCTCTCCTGAGATTATGTGATGTTCATAATGTTCCGTTGGCTACCAATAAAAAAAGTGGTCATATCATGTTAAAATTCGTATCTGTTGCCAATACCATTCAGAGTTAATAACTGAAACTTTAAATAAAAATGGCTGCCTGTGCTATCAGACAGCCATTTTTATATGGAATTTTATGTAGGAAAGATGAGAAATTCAAACCTATTGCAGCAAGCCGATGACATTGCTGCTGTTCTGATTGGCCTGGGCCAGCATGGACTGGGCAGCAGACATCAATACATTGGAACGGGTATACTCAGTAAAGGTCCTTGCCATATCTGCATCTCTGATAACACTTTCAGAGGAGGTTACATTTTCATGGGAAGTAGTAATATTGGCAGCGGTAAATTCCAGACGGCTGCATACAGCACCTATCATGGTTTGCTGCTTCAAGGCTTTTCCGATAGCCCTGTCAATAACAGTAATGGCAGAGGTGGCTTTTTGCTGGGTTGCTACACTGACTGTGGTACCGTCTGATTTTTTCAGTCCCAGGGTTTCACAGCGCATGTCCGCCAGACCGACCCGAATGGATTGGGCAGCCTTGGTGCCGATCTGAAATGACATGTTTTTTTCCGGTTCAGAGTCAGCAGCTTCCTTGGCCATGTAACGCATTATCATGTAGCCAGCAGCATAGGCATCATCACCGGCAGCACTTGATGAATCTTCCAGTATGTTCCTCAGGGCATCTGTATCCTGGGCCAATGTCTGTATTTTCTGCTTGCGGTAATCATCAATACCATGTACCAGCTCTGCAGTACCTTCCTTGATATACTTTGGCAGAGTAGAAAAATTCTTGATATTTGCTGACATAATTGCATGGGTCATTTCATGGGCCAGGGTACGGTCAAGATAAAGCTGATTGGTTTCACCAACCACTGCGCCATTTTCATTTGTCAGATCAAGATTATTATAGTAATTCATATTTATGGTTAATTTCAATCCGTTGGTGATACCTGTGCTTGGATTAAAGGTTGAGGTCACATAGGCCAAGGTACCGTCACTGGCATTGGAAAACTCAACATCCATGGATTTTACAGAGGTGCCATTTTCCCAAAAATTCAGGGCAAAGGATTCATCTACCAATTCCATGCAGTTTGTCAGCCATTGTCCATCCAGAGCAGCAGTGATGGCCTTTTTCATCTCATCACTACCATTGTCAGGCCAGTTTACCGTAAGACCACGAATCATAGAACTGCCCTTTGGATTTCCACCGAAAAAAGGACCGTCCTCCGGAACGATTGATTCTGCAGTTTTTGCCCTTTCGCCACCGGCATCAAGACCGGTGATGGAGCCGGTATCATCATTGTTCAGATTAATGCCACATACTTCCAGCAGGTCACCGCTTTTCATATCATTTATAAAGCTGTTTATCAGTGTGTCCTCATCCTTGAACATTCCACAGGAAGCATATTTGATGGCACCATCCAATGCCTCCTGGGCAGTGGAGAATTTATTCCCGTCAAGATAGCTCATGAAGGATACTACAGCATCCTTTTGATCAGCTACAATATTTCCACCTAAAGTTCCATTTAACAGATATTTCCCGTTGAAGGTGACCAAGGCGTTGTCATCAATCTGTGACATGAGCTGGTCCAGCTCCTTTTGAATAATACTGCGGTCTGTATCTGTATTGGTATCATTGGCTGCGTCAATGGCCTTGGCCTTAAAGGTTTTTAAGGCATCTACAGTGGACGCAACAGCTCCTTCGGCGACCTTCATGAGGCTGGATCCGTTCTGGGTGTTGGCAAGGTCAGCTGAAAGGCTTCTGATTTGTACCCGCATCCGCTCGCTGATGGCATAGGAAGATGCATCATCAGCAGCACTGTTGATTTTCATCCCCGAAGAAAGGCGCTGTAATTGCTTTGTCAGGGAAGAGCTGTTTTTATTCAGATTATTTAAAGTCTGCAAAGCAGATTTGTTATTTTTGATCACCATGGACATTTTTTATCTTTCCTTCCGTAGTTCGTGTATTTTCCAATGTTGTTCATGATAAAAACTATATGAATAAATTCTGTAATAATTTATATGTTTAGAAACTTTAACTATAGTATCGTAA
>NZ_JAILFV010000101.1 GCF_024697385.1 Anaerovibrio sp. | reverse complement strand
GGCAGTCTATCTCGCCAAAAAGCCGCTGTCCGCTCCTGATATTTTTCATTATTCCAATTCAGGAAATCAGGCCTGTTTTGCCCGCCATCAGCTGTAAGAGCATCATATCTCAGCAGGTTATCCACTATATCTCCATGCTGCCCAGACTTATTCCGGGAAATTCCACTGAAGAATTCCCACAAATGACTATATAAATTCCTGGCACTATGAGCCTTGCGGTGATACCCCTCTTTTTCCCAATAATCAGTAAAATCAGAATAAAATCCAAAGGCATTTCCCTCATAAAATTCATCAATTATGTAGGCCATTGTCCTGAGACAGCGACCAGCATTATAGTATAGCTCAAAAACCTGTTCAAATATATGCAGCCAGCGAATTTGCCCATAATCCAGCACATTATTTGACAACACTTCATAAGGCCCAATATCCATATATTGATAACCATATTCCTCCACCATATCCATCATGGATGAACCCTTCAAAAATTTCAAAAAGCCCAGCTGCAGCATATCAGTATGCAACATATATAAATCATTGAAGGATTTTGCAAAGGATTCCATATCCTCCCCCGGCAGGCCAATGATCAAATCCGTATGAATATGCATATTGTGGTTTTTCTGTAAGGCCTTGATGTTCCTGCAGATATCCGCCCAATGATTTACACGGGAAATTCTTTTCAGCACCTCAGGATTTGTTGTCTGTATGCCGATTTCCAGCTGTACACGTCCTTTTGGCATAGACTGCAGTATGGCAATAGCCTCATCATCCAAATAATCAACAGCCATCTCAAAATGAAAATTAGTACGGCAAGCATCGGGTAACTTCCTTATATAATGCAGTATCGGCAAAAAATGTTCCTTTTTGGCATTAAAGGTACGATCCACAAACTTCACCTGACGAACATTATTTTTTACAAAAAAATTCAATTCAGGCTCTATCTCCTGCCAGGAACGAAACCTGACTCCTGCAGTAGCACAGGATAAACAATATGCACAGGTAAAAGGACAGCCCCGTGAGGTTTCATAATAAAGTATTTTGTCCTTTATCTCCCCAATTTCTTCCTCAATATATGCAAATGGCAAATTGAGCCTACGGCTGTCAGACTTATCCACAACCGTTACGGCCCTACCGCCCTCTATGGTATCATCGGCAGTACGCCAGGCCAGTCCTTCATACGGAAACCCCTTCCGCAATCTACGGTTGCTGTCAATACCATCCTGACGAATAATACCTTCCAGAAGCAGCTTTATTGTTTCCTCGCCTTCCCCTCTGATAACATAATCAACTGCAGGATTATCCTGCATAAAGGATTCTGTATCATATGAAACTTCCGGACCACCACATATTATAATGGTATCGGGCAAAACCCTGCGTACCAGCGGCAGCACCTGCTTTACAAGCTCAATATTCCATATATAACAGCTGATACCAAGTATATCAGGCTGCTGCTCATAAATACTGCTTAAAATTTCCGGCACATAATTATTTATGGTCAACTCCAAAACTTCTGATTCAATATCTATTTCAGCTGCTGCCTGACGAAGATATCTTACAGCCAAGGATGTATGTGAAAATTTGGCATTGAATGCCAGCCAGATAACACGCTTCATAACTACTCCCAAAAATCAGAAAAAATAAAAAAGCTCCTATAGGTACCAATATCTACACATCTTTGATATAATGGAAGAGGATTTTTGCCATTAAGGGAAAAATCCTGAGGGAAAAATAACTAAAAAAGGAATGTGATTGATAATGATACCAGAAAAATTCATGCAGATTGGTGCTGCTATTATGCAGGATCCTGAAATGCTCCAAAAGCTAAGTGACGCAAAAAGTCCACAGGAAGCATATGAAGTCGTAAAGGGTCTGCTGGGTGGAATGACCCAGGAGGAATTCATGTCCACAGCTGCAACACTGGCTCCACTGATTCCCCCAGGATTGACTGATGAACAGTTGGATGCCATGCCTGCCGGTAATATTATCAAAGCCTTCCGGGGCTGGATAAAGGACCTACCACAGGGCTGATACAAATAAAACATACAAGCAAAGGGACTGCACAGCAGTCCCTTTTTTCATACAAAAATAACCAAACCACATGCCAAAAAGGAAGCTCTATTCCTTTCCGGTCCAGCAATAAGTACATATCTTGTCCTTATCTATGCCAATTGCTTCCAGTGTCCCCTCCAGTGACTGATAACCCATGGAATCAAATTTAAACATTTCGCATATACGCTTCAGCATACATTTTCCACGCTTGGTGGAAGCATCAGCATATTCATCAATATGCTTTTCACCCTCATTGCCTTCTAAATCATGTATTACCCTACGGGCCAGCAATTCGTCTTCAGACCTGCTGGTGGAAAAATTCAGGTACTTACAGCCATACATTATTGGCGGGCAAGCAGATCGCATATGAACCTCCTTGGCTCCACTGCGATACAAAAAATCAACAGTTTCACGAAGCTGTGTCCCCCGGACAATAGAATCATCCACAAATAAAAGCTTTTTATCCTTGATAAGCTCCGGAACAGGTATCTGCTTCATCTTTGCCACCTGATTGCGTATGTTCTGATTGGTAGGCATAAAAGATCGTGACCAAGTAGGAGTATATTTGATAAAAGGTCTGGCAAACTCCACACCACTTTCATTGGCGTAACCAATGGCGTGAGGTATACCGGAATCCGGCACTCCGGCAACATAATCCAGGTCAGGCAGAGTGCCTCGTTTTTTTTCATCCCTCGCCATTATCTTGCCGTTTTTACACCGCATTACCTCAACATTTTTCCCTTCATAACAGGATGTTGGATAACCATAATAGGTCCATAGGAATGCACAGATTTTCATATTCTCCCCTGCCGGAGAAATGGTATGAATCCCATCTGAGTTCATACTCACAATTTCCCTTGGTCCCAGCTCATAGAACATCTCATAGCCAAGCTTCTGAAAAGCAAAGTTTTCAAAAGACACACAATAGCCATCATCGTTTTTGCCCAATATTACAGGCAATCGTCCCACCTTGTCCCTGGCCACGATGATTTCACCCTTCTCCGTAAGCAGCATTATTGTCATGGAACCTTCAATTACCTCCTGGGCATGAAGAATCCCGGATACAATATCATCCTTTTCATTAATGAGTGCTGCAACCAGCTCCGTAGAATTCACCTTGCCGGAGCTCATGGCCATAAATTGATGTGAACGGTCCGTAAAATATTTTTTCAGTAAATCGTCAATATTAGTAATAATTCCCACAATGGTAATAGCATACAGTCCCAAATGTGAGCGCACCAATAAGGGCTGTGGATCCGTATCACTGATACAGCCTATACCGCTCCTGCCCTGAAAAACATTTAATTCCTTTTCAAATTTTGTCCTGAATGGAGTCTTGTCAATGGAATGTATCTGACGCTGAAACCCCTGAATATCATCATAAATAACCATACCACCACATCTGGTACCCAGATGTGAATGATAATCCAAACCAAAAAAGAGATCAACAACACAATCCTTATTGGATACTACACCAAAAAAACCGCCCATTAACAATACTCCTCTCAAAAGGATAAAAATTACTCTATACTCAAATATTATTAATAAAAAATTTCAAAGGCCTTAGGCACTGTTTCTATGTGCAATGGCAGATCCGGTCCAATCTCACCGTCAATATCACTTGTCAAGGGTTCTGAACACTCCACCTCGAAGGAGGCAGACTGACGATATACCACTTCCTTACGATGGGATATATCCTTACCTGTCAGCAGCTCAGTAGTAACCACCATCAGATCAGCCATATTGCACTGCTTCATTATCAAAAGGTCCATTACACCATCCTGAACACTGGCCTGTACTGCAGCATTTTTGAAGCTTGCTACCACACTGGAATTTACCACCAAAAACAGAAATGCTTTTTCATGAAACTCTTCTTCCCCGGTGCGCACAGTAAGATCCAATGCCCTGAAGCTTGGTAATGTTTTCAGGCCCTGAACATAATAAGCCAGCTTACCAAAGGCGTTTTTCAACCTTGTGTCCACCTCATGGGCTATGGAAGTAACCATGCCGGCACTGCACACATTGATAAAGTACCTGTCTCCCACCTTGCCCAAATCAATTTTCATTGTTTTTCCCTCAGCTATACGATCAAAATATTCATCAGTATCCAGCTTCAGGAAAGTGGCAAAATCATTTGAAGTCCCTGTGCCAATTATTCCCATTGGAATATCCAGCTTATGATGCATTATCAGATTAACTATTTCATGTACCGTACCGTCACCACCGGCAGCGATGATCCCATCCGGTGAGGCCAGGCGAATAAACTCCAAAAGATTACTGTTTTCCGGAGTTGTCCTGTATGGAATAACCATACATCCCCTGCTCTGCAGTTTGCAAATTATATCATCAAGCTTATTTTTGAAAACTGCCTTGCCGGATACAGGATTATATACCAAAACAAGTTTTTTCATATATACCTCTTACACCACACATTACTTTGCCTGAGTGCCCTTGTAAACGCCGAGCTTATACATTGCCTTGATGCCAAAACGGCCAATCATTGGAATGCGGGCCATATCCTCCTCCAGCATGCCACCAATGAGCAGCAGCACTGCCAAATAAACAGCAAAGCCTACCAGACAAGAGCCAAAGGTAGCTATAACATTGCTTCCCAAGGCAGCAATAGTATAATCATAGAAATACCATACTGCCGCAGCCATTACCGCAGCAGCTATTATGGTTTTAAGGAATTGTGGCAGCTCCATCCGGTAACCGATATAACGATAAATAAAATACATATTCACCACAGCGGCCACACCCATATCAGCAGCCGTAGCCCAGGCAGCACCCATGATGCCCAGGGATGGCTGAGCTGTTAATGTCCAGTTAAGAATAACCTTTGCCACAGCTGCTATTATCATGTTTATCATAGGAATGGAAGGATGTCCCAATCCTTGCAGCACAGCCGTAGAGACCTGATGCAATCCCAGCAGTACGATGCTTACAGCCGAAACCATGATAGCAGGTCCGGCAGCGGGTGCATTGTATATCAATGAAGCGATTGGTGTCGCCAAAATAAATACTATTACAAAGGCCGGGAAGCAAACGGCATTGGATATTCTTACCCCAGATGCAGTCTGACTGAATACCATTTTGGCATCGTGAAGCGCCCTGGCTTTTGAAATAGCCGGCACCAGGCTCACTGCCAGGGAGGCAGTCAGGATAGTCGCCAAATTTACCAAAGGAACCGCCATACCAGTGAGATATCCAAAAAGCTCCGTTGCCTCATTGACACTGTAACCAGCCACCTCAAGTCGCTGAGGTACAATGGCCAAGTCCAAATTGGATACTACAGGCAGCATTATACTTGCCGCTGAAACCGGCAATGACAGGGCAAATATACGCTTGATAATACTCCAATTTGATGTTTTGGGCGTATCAGGCAAAGGCTTAAGATTTTTGCCAAATTCCTGGACAATATCCTTTTCCAGCTTCCAATGAAAATAAACCAGGACAATCAGTCCGGTAACAGCACCAGCAAAAGCACCAAGGCTTGCACCAGCAGCTGCATAATCCAATCCGTACGGCAAAAACAGACTGGCAAACATAATCATGGTAATAACACGGAAGATCTGCTCCACAATCTGTGACACAGCTGTTGGCGTCATCCGTTGCCAGCCCTGGAGATACCCCCTTGAACTGGCTAAAAGTGTTACAAAGAAAATAGCAGGAGCCAATGCCACAACCGACCAGTACGCTCTTGGATCCCGAATAAAATGAAGATCAATAAGCCATTGAGCTCCCAGGTATGTCAGCAGTGAAAAGACTATACCTGTCACAAACATCAGTGACATTGATACCTTAAAGACACGCTTGGCTCCAAGAATATCCTTTAAAGCTACCCTTTCGGCAGTTATAATGGAAATAGCCACCGGTACACCGGCAGTAGAGACACTTAGAGCGAAAAAATATATTGGAAATGCCATCTGATACAAGCCTATACCCTCGCCCCCCAGAATACGGGAGACAAATATCCAGTTAAGGGAGCCGATGACCTTTACTACAACACCTGCTATAGTAAGAATCAATGTCCCCTTTAACAAGGATTCACCCTTATCAGCCTTGACATTTTTTTCATTCAATTCCTGAGTACTAATATTATCACACCCTTATAGGCACATTGAAAAAAAGTTGTAAGCTGCCCCGAAATTATGCTTTAATAAAAGAGGCAGCAGTTGTTAAAACACAGTAATGGCATAATAAGCCATGCTAAAAGATTATATCACTTACAGTTATAGACTGCAAGCGTGCAAGGAGTCCTGGAAATGGATATAAACATAGTAGATTTCGATACCAGCATTGGGATAAAAAAGCCCCGGACAATGTCCGGTATGGAAAACACATCCACCTGTCCCTTCTGTAATGTTGATGCCCTTGTTGATATCATAGATACCGATGGCAATATTATACTTTTAAAGAACAAATATCATGTTATGGAGCCATCCACCCAGCTGGTACTGATAGAAACGGATGTATGTAAATCAGATATACCTGATTATCCACGGCAGCAAATACGCCGCGTCATACATTTTGGGATAAAGCATTGGCTTGCCATGCTGAATTCCGGTAAATACAAATCCGTAATCTTCTTTAAGAATTACGGGCCTATGTCCGGCGGTTCCATAAAACATCCTCATATGCAGCTTGTGGGATATCCTGACCTTGATCCAAGGCTCATGTATAATCCTGAAGAATTTGTGGGCATTCCCATCATCTCCTCAAAGGGAGTCGAGCTCAATGCTTCCACCACTCCCCGGATTGGATTTTCTGAATATAATCTGGTCCTGAGTGAAAATGCCTATGCCATGAGTCAGGAACCATCAACATCCATCCCTGCTCCATTGCCGGAGAGCATGGATTTAATGGCCGATCTCATACAAGAGACCATCACTTTTATGAAAGAATTTTTTAAACGGCCAAATTTCAGCTATAACCTGTTCTTCTATATTGTGGACGGTCTTATAAGGGTGAAAATTCTCCCCCGCTTCCCGACTCCTCCAATGTATATAGGCTACAATATACACTTGAGACCTACCTCTATTCCAACCTTTGCTGATAAGCTCAGAAAGCATTTAAAGGAGCGCGGTTATCAAACCGTATAACGAGCTTTGGTTTTCTGCCTGCTCCCAGTGATATGTACCCTCTGACCTGAACACAACCAGGAAAGAGGGTATATTTTTTTGTAATATATAATGGAAAGTTTTTTTGCATATTTATCTTTTAATCAGAATAATGCAAATGGTAGAAGCTTTACGGAAGGAATGTGTTCTCCCCATATACCATGTTAATGTAAATAAAATTTTTAATTTGCCATCTGTCCTTCTGTAATGTTTTTATGTTCTCTCTACACAATACATGATTTATAAATACATATTCACTTTTGTCCCTATATTTTTAAATATTTATTCATTTTGGCTTGCAAGTATGTATAAAATAAGCATTTGATTCAATTGTTGCATGTTCTAAATCAATTTACAAGTTTACACATTTTTCTTCCTTTTTACTTTTATTTTCTTTTTTATTGTGTTATAATAACGCTCGTATACTTAGATAAAAGGAGTTTTGATTATGGAATCAAGAAAATCTTTCGGGGGTTCTTTAGGTTTCGTCCTCGCCGCTGCAGGATCTGCAGTTGGCTTGGGTAATATCTGGAGATTTCCATATTTGGCTGCCAAAGATGGTGGCGGAATATTTTTATTAGTTTATTTCATATTGCTGCTCACCTTTGGTTTTGCATTACTCACCACCGAGATTGCAATCGGCCGTAAGACAAAGCAGAGTCCGCTGACAGCTTATGCCCGCATTTCCAAAAAATGGAGATGGCTTGGCCTGATTGCCTGTCTTATCCCGGCAATCATAATGCCATATTACAGTGCCATAGGCGGATGGGTCGTAAAATATTTTGTAACCTTTTTGAGTGGCAATGATATAAATTCCGCTAAGGATGGATTCTTTACCACATTCATCACTGCCCAATATGAACCACTTGTATATATGTTCCTCTTCCTTATGGCCTGCACGGCTATCATCCTGTTGGGCGTAAACAAGGGTATCGAGGCTTCATCAAAGATCATCATGCCGGCACTCATCCTGCTGGTTATAATTATCGCAGCATTTTCCCTGAATATCAGCCATACAGATGCCAACGGCATTACCCGTACTGGTATGGAAGGTCTGAAAATATATCTGATACCAAATATTGACGGGCTGACCTTCAGTACATTTATGACTGTTCTTGTTGATGCCATGGGCCAGCTGTTCTTCAGCTTGAGTGTGGCGATGGGTATTATGGTAGCCTATGGTTCCTATGTAAGTGATAAAGCTGATGCAGTTTCCTCTGTAAACCGCATTGAATTCTTTGATACCTTGGTAGCTTTCCTTGCAGGTCTTATGATTATTCCTGCAGTATTTACCTTTATGGGTACTGAAGGACTTACCGCCTCTGGTCCTGGCCTGATGTTTATCTCATTGCCTAAGGTTTTTGAAAGCATGGGCGGTGCCGGAACTTTTGTAGGCCTGTTATTCTTCATTATGGTACTCTTTGCAGCTGTAACCAGTGCCGTATCCATCATGGAAGCCGTAGTATCCAGCTTTATGGATTACTTCCACATTTCCCGGGTAAAGGCTACACTGGCTGAATTCTTTATCGCCCTTGTATTCGGTACTATTGTGTGCCTCGGATACAATGTCCTTTATTTTGAGGCTCCACTGCCAACCGGCAGCACCGGTCAGGTACTGGATATAATGGATTACCTTTCCAATAATATTCTGATGCCAATAATCTCCATTGGAACCTGTATCATGATAGGTTGGTTTGTAGGACCTGATGTAGTTATAAAAGAAATGGAAAAGAATGGCGAGCACTTCAGCCGTAAATACATTTACATTGCAATGATCAAGTACATTGCTCCTGTCCTGCTTTTAATCCTCTTCCTTAAATCTTCGGGAATTATCAGCTTCTGATATATCAATAAATAATAAAAAACCGTTGGCCATTGCCGTGACCAACGGTTTTTATTTCCCTAATAATCAATATAAATAATCCAAGTAGTATTATGGTCATACTATACAAAATCCGGAAGTGAAAAACTCACTTCCGGATTAATTTTGAAATTATTAATTTAAACAAAAGCATCAACAACTAGGCGGCAATATCAACATTTGCCCCTTTAAGTCTCACTGCATCCGTACTCTTCAGATCCTTCTGATAAGGATTGTCCTCATTATAGTATTTGATCTGAGTATTGGTCACACCACCAGAAATATAGGAACGACCACATTCAGGACATATATCCGTTTTGAGCTGGACAGTGGCCCGCTCTACATGTCCATTATTGTTTTTTGCCTTATTATAAGCATTGGAAACATGCTCATGCTCATGACTGAGTACAACTGAAGCAGCATTGTTCGGATCAATATGCCCAGGAGCCTTAAAAGAAACCATTTCATCTGATCCGTCCTGATATTTACGGTTTTTACAGGTCTCACACTCTGCTGGTGATGATTTTTTCCCAGGCTTGATCTGATGTTCCGGTCCCACACCGTTGCCATCGGTAACAATAGTACCATTGGCTGACGCTGCAGCATCATCAGAACCACCGGGCTGGTAAGCACCTGTCATCATGGAACCATAACCGGCATAACCACCTATTCCACCAATATTCATCATCAGCCCTCCCTTAACTGTATAATTTACAGATACAATCCGTATTAAAGGATTAAACTTCAATATCCGGTAGCATCGAATAATTCATTATCATTAATATTATATCCTACTCTCCCACCCCTTGGCAATATGCAACTAACTGCACACAGGATATGCTGTCCTGAAGTAATTCCGGTATATGCAGACTTACCCTCCCCCGGTAACAGCTTTTTACTATTAAAATCAATTTATTTTTACTTTTCCCACAAGTTCTGAAACATTTTTCAGTCCCCGTTTTTCAAGATAGGTATCAATCCCCTCAGCTACCTTTACCACAGCATCCGGATGCACGAAGTTTTCAGCACCTACAGCGACAGCTGATGCACCGGCCAACAGGAATTCAATGGCATCCTCTGCCGTGGCTATGCCACCCAATCCCAAAATTGGGATTTTCACCGCATTGGCTACCTGATATACCATCCTCACAGCAATAGGCTTTACTGCCGGACCTGAAAGACCTCCGGTCACATTGCCCAACAGAGGCTTCCAGGAATTTATATCAATGACCATACCTGTCAGGGTATTAATAAGTGCTACTGCATCAGCTCCTGCAGCCTCTACAGCCTTGGCCATTACTGTAATATCAGTAACATTTGGTGATAACTTTACGATAACAGGTTTGCTGGTATGGGTTTTCACCATCTCAGTCACAGCAGCAGCAGCCTTCGGATCAGTACCAAATACAATCCCCCCCTCCTTTACATTCGGACAGGAAATATTGACTTCAATACCATCTACACCATCTACATCGAGCTTCTCGGCCATCATCCCATAATCCTCCACGGAGCTGCCGGAAAAATTAGCAATAAAAGTAGTGCCAGGCGCAGTCTTCCTTACCTTGGGAAGAATATCCCGCAAAAAAACATCTATCCCCGGATTTTCAAGGCCAATGCAATTAAGCATGCCTGATGGTGTCTCCGCAATACGCACTCCATCATTGCCGGCCCTTGGCAGTGGTGTAATTCCCTTTGATATAATAGCGCCCACATGATTCAAATCCAAAAAATCACTGTATTCAACGCCAAAACCGAAAGTTCCGGATGCCCCCATCACAGGGGTGGCCATTTTTATTCCGGCAAAATCCGTTGCCAGTCTCTGCATGTCCATCAGCCAAACACCTCCTCTGCGTCAAATACGGGTCCATCCCCACAGACCTTCCATCGCTTACCGCTCTTTCCCTCAAAGGTGCAGCCTAGGCACACCCCAAATCCGCAGGCCATGCGTTTTTCCAGGGATACCTCACACTCAAGCCCCTGTTTTATGGCCAGCTCAGCTATGCCCTTCATCATGATTGTAGGGCCACAAACCTTGATATGCTTTATGTCAGGATAAGCCTTCAAAATATCCGGAATTGCATCTATTGCAAAGCCCTTGCGGCCGTAAGACCCATCATCAGTGGTATAAACGAGTTTTTGGGAGAAATCCTCCAGGAAATCACTCCAAAACAGCTCCTTGTGATTCCTTACCCCCAAAAGGATTATTGGCTTTGGACCAGCCATCTCAGCACCTAACTTACGGGCTGTATAAATAATAGGGGCTATTCCCACACCGCCACCTACAAGCAGTGTCCTGCCATCATTGTCAAAAGAAAATCCATTTCCCAAAGGCCCCTCCACACTTATTGGAGCCCCCTCTTCCAGCATGGAAAGCTCATTGGTACCCTTACCGGCCTTACGATATATTAAAAGTAACAGGCCCTTTTCCTTATCTACATCTGCCACGCCAAAGGGACGACGCAAATAAGTGCTCCCCATTTCATTTTTTATCATCACAAACTGGCCCGGTTGAGCCAATTCCACTACTTTCGGACATTCCAAAACCATCGCATTTACATCTGCTGACAGTTCCTCATTGGAAATAACATTACCGGTCTCAACAAGTTTTTTTGTTGCCATATTAACATTCACCTCACTAATTTATTAAAACACATTCCCGGTGAATTTACTACTATCGGCTGTACTTATTTTAGACTGACTGTCTTTCCCCGTATAATCAGCGATAAAAATACTACCTTCACTTTACCTCAATAACAGAACCTGCACCTATTTTCCCCGGCATATCCACCCCGGAGCAATGACACAAATTTAAATCCGTTACGCCCAAAGCCTTCAATTCGTCTAATGTACGGTTGATATGAGCTTCTCCTTCACCCTTGAGATGAATGCCGCCAATTATACGCCGCACCGGCAATCCTGTGCGCTCCTGTACTGTAGCTGTAATATTCAGTATACCCTGATGAGAACACCCCACTACCAGGCAAAGACCATCCTGTTCTTTCAACAAAAGGCATATCTCATCATCAAAGGGATCAGGTTTCTTCTCCATTCCCCTGACAAATTTTTGAGGAATAGTCTCAAAGGAATAACTGTTACCAAAATCAGTAAACAGCTCTGCACCACTGTCCAGTCTGATACTTTCCCTGCATTCCACATGGCGTATTCCCCATTCCTCCAGGTCAGCCTCGGTAAACCCACAGCCCTTGTACAAATATTTATCATTGTCCCTGTCATAGGAAAACTTTTCCTGCCAGAAATTCATACCGGTATATAAGGTTCCTGGCTGGCAGTATTCCAAAAGAGACGGAAATCCCCCTGCATGATCATAATGGGAATGACTTAGCACCACAAATTCGGCCGAACTCAAATTTATCCCCATTTTTTCGGCGTTTTTCCAGGCCAGCCCGGTATGACCACAATCAAAAATAAACTTTGTTTCAGGTGTTTCCACGAAAAATGACAAACCATGCTCAGCACTTAATCCTTCTGATAATGCCTGATTTTCTACAAGTACAGTTAATCTATATGACAAGATTCCTTCCTCCCCAAAATTGTTAATACCTGTTCAGTCACTCACCATAAAGCCGGAAGTCGGCCCGCTGATTAGGTCAATTCCCTGCATCTATAACAATCTCGCTGCCGGTGGTATGCTTTAATACCTGAATTTGCTGTGGAATATTCTCTACCAGTTCCTCACGATGACTGATAACTCCCACCAGCTTGTTTGCACCAGCTAAATTTATCAAAATATTCATGGCATTATCTATAGAGTCACGGTCCAAGGTACCAAAGCCTTCATCTATGAACAAGGCATCCATCTGCACACCACCTAAATTTGATGAAACAGTATCCGAAAGCCCCAATGCCAGACTAAGGGATGCCTTAAAGCTCTCGCCGCCGGACAGATTACCTACCGGACGCCTATGACCGCTGGTATAATCTATTACATCCAAATCCAGGAAATTGTTGGATTTCTTCCCCAGACCTGTATCCTGTCGGCACAGCTCAAACTGCCCGTCACTCATAGGTATAAGCCGCCTGTTGGCAGCTGCAATTATTCCATCAAACCCTGCAGCCTGAATATACTGTTCCAAAGTGATTTTGCCGTTTCCTGTGGTCCCCTTGACCAGCTTATAAAGTCTCTCAGAAACATTTAATTTTTTACGGTACATCTCCAGCTCAGCTTCCCTGTTCTCAATATGTTTCTGCCTTAATGCATTATTGCTTATCCTGTTCAAAATGGAATTCTTCAAATTCCTGAGCTTGTCCACTGCTTCCTGCCGAGCTTCAAACGATACCCTCAATGAATCAGCATCCACCTTCTCTTTTCCCTGAGCATCCTTCCTTGCCAGTTCCAGCTGCTTATCATTAGTGGATACCTTCTGATTGTAAACATTAATTTTATTCTCCTGTTCTGTCAGTTCCTCCTCAGATACCACAAATGAACACATTGCATTTATATCACTGAAGCCATGTTCCTTAATTTTTTGTTCCAGCTTCTCCCCAAGTACGGTTTCCTCCTGACGCTGTTTATCCAGTCGTTCCGTCAAGGTCTTTATTGCAGCAGTAATTGCTGTCACCTTTTCATCAGCAATTTTTTTATTTTCAACAGCTGATTCCAAAGCACTATTAATTGCGGTAATAGCCAGTTCAGACTTCTTCAGTTCTTCATGAGCAGCCTTCCCATCCGTAAAGCTCAATGCCTGAAGGGAATTCAGGGCAGTTTGTACTTCTGCAGTCCTGGTGGCCAGCTCCTGATTTCTACCTGTAATCTTAATATGCATTTGATTCAGTGCCTCAGTTTCCCTGCCTTCAGCCGCCTCCAGGGAAACTTCTGAATCCTTAAGCAGCTGACAATCCTTTTTTATTAATATTTCGCTGTTTCTGTTAGTCTGCAGCTTTTCCTGCAATGCCCCATAAGCATCCTGCAAACACTGTAACAACTCATCCAGCCCCATTCCCTCAGGATGTTCCTGAATAAAGTCATTTTCCAGGACATTCATAATGGATTGTCTCATGTTGCTTTCATATTCCAGCAAGGCATTTTTTGCTATCTCTGCTTCTGTATTTGCTTTTTCCTTTTTATCCTGCCACTCCTGCTCTTCACCTTTTAAAAGCTCAAAGTTTTCCTCGCTGATAATCTGATCCGGAAGCTCAGCTAATTCAGGATGATGGGTTGAACCACATACCGGACACTTGCAGCCCTCTTTAAGGTCTTTTGCCAATATCCCGGCTCTGCAGCCGTCAAGAATCCCTTCTGCTTTTATCCGGGATAGATTGGCTTTTTCATAGGCCTTGAAGTATTGTGAAAACACTTCCTGCTTTTTCTTCAAATCCGCATTTCGATTGCTTCGTTCCTTCGTCTGATTCTTCAGAATATCACTGATATTGTCTGACAGGCCGGCCAGCGACTTCCCTTCCTCCTGAACTTTCACAAGGTCATTTGGACTGCTCTTCAGCTTGACCACATTTTCCTTCAGCTTGGAGATTTTCTTTTTGAGCTCCTCATCCTGCCTTTTTAATTCCCCTTCATCCTGATCCAGCTTTTGCCGCTGCATCTTCAGCTTGACCAGCTCATCGGATAATCTATCCCTTTCCTTGTATTTAGGCGCTTCGTCCTTGATTTTATTGCATAGCTGCTTCAGTTTATCCAGCTCGGGACGGCGCCCTTCAATTTCCGCCAATACCTTTTCGGCCTCTGCAGCCTTTTTCATTGCAGCTTCCAGGGCCGTTTTATTGTCTTTTATCTGCAAATCGGTTGCTGCTGCATCCTTATTTTTATCTGCCCATAATTTATAATCCGGATTAATCACTCTTGTAGCCAGCTTCTGCCTCTCAAGAAGACTTGCTGCAGCGTTTATATCTGGTCTGGCTGCATCCAAAGTGATTTTTTCCCTTTCCAAATTCTCCAGTCTTTCAATTAATTGATTATTATTATTAGCTGTTTTCAGTTTGATATTTATGTCGTCCAGTGCCTTCTCTTCCTTTTTCAGCTCTGAATCGACTTCCTTCTGACTAACCTCGTCCGAATTAATTGCTTCCCCAATAAATGTCAGTAAATCCTCCGGCTCCCATATCCCCCCTGACCTCAGATTCCCCTGAAGTTCCTCAAACCTGGAGGATAAAGCACTTTCATTATCAATTATTACATCATTAAAATACTGTATAATGCTTTGCTCAATATTTCTAAGGCTCTCAGAATTCGCATCCACCCTGTCCTTGAGCTTATATCCAATATCATTATAACCATCCGTTGAAAAAATAGTTCGTAAAATTGCTGTCCGAGTATCAGTTTTTGCATTTAAAAGTGCCCAGAATTCCCCCTGAGCAATCATTGCAATCTGCTTAAACTGCTTATCATCAATCTTGAGCAATTCAACAATTGCACTATTTACATTTTTAATGCCCTCTATTGGCTCAGATCCCTCTTCATAAAGCACTGCCTTTTCATTTTCTAAAACTTCACCGGTTCCTATTTTTTTTTGGCGTTGATAAGCCGGATTACGCCTTATATGATAATTCCTACCCTGATGGCTGAAATAAAAATCAACATAGCTTTCCACATCAGCCTTGGCATATTCACTTCTCAGGTTTTTGGTATCACGGTATGAACCACTGGTCGTTCCATATAATGCAAAGGATATTGCATCAAAAATCGTAGTCTTTCCGGCACCGGTTTTTCCTGAAATCAGGAATAAGCCTTTATCAGAAAACTGTGTAAAATCGATTTCCGGCATAGTATCAGCATAAGGCCCGAAGGCACTGATTATTAATTTAATTGGTTTCATTGATAATACCTGCCTCTCTGGCGACTTCCCGCATTAAATCCATTTCATCTTCGCTCATTTTACAGTTGTATACCAGCTGATAAAAATCTCCAATTAATTCCCCAAAGGATTTATTTTGGGCAAGATTGGAAATATCCACCTGTTCCACCGCCCTGGTGCGGGAATTATCATAATCAATCTTAATGGTGTTGGGATAAAACTGCTGAAAAATTCCCATGGCATCATTGATAATGTCCTCATCTGTCAGTGTTGCATAAATGAAATCTTCCCTATCTACACCGTTGATTTCTCTTAATAACTCCTTCATTTTTCCCCTGATATGTCTCATATTCCGCATAGGTTCCAAGGCAACAAGCCTGATGTCAATATCCCCATTATCACCTACCGTAATGATTGGTACCGACTTGTTGTTATTTACCTCACTCAAAGAATATTTTAGTGGTGAGCCGGCATATCGTACCTCATCTCTCCCCACTCTCTGAGGAGCATGAATATGTCCCAGGGCCACATAATCAAATTGATTAAACAGATCATAACCTATTTTTTCGACCAGTCCGACACTTTGGGTTCCCAATCCCTCGGAACCTCCCATTGCAGGATCCTCGCTTTTACCTGCTACAAACTGATGTGCCACCAGAATATTGGTTTTATTATCATCAATTTCTGCACTTTCCAAAATAGTCCGCACAGCATCCTCATAGGTTTCTATATTCATATCGGGGTAAAAATGGCGCACCTGGGATGCTTTTACAAATGGTAATGAATAAATATCAAGCTCCTGCCCACCATCATTAATAACCCATTTATCAAGCTGTCCGGTATACTTTGCCGAGATAAAAATTCTATTGCTTTTAAAAAGAGTACTGCCAAAATTCAAGCGGTCATCAGAATCATGGTTACCACTTATCATGACAGTGTTTATCCTTCTTCGAGCCAATTCCCCCAGAAAGTAATCCAGCAGCCTGGTAGCGGCTTCACTGGGAACAGCCTTATCATAGACATCACCGGCAATCAGTACAACAGAAACATCCTCTTTGTCAATAATCCCCAAAATCTGTTTCAGTATATATTCCTGATCATGTATAAGGTCAAAATCTCCCAGGGCTTTCCCCAAATGAAGGTCCCCCAAATGTAACAGCTTCATATATTTACCTCCATAAAGCATAACTCCTACAGTATCTTTATTAATTATACAAATAAATAAATTATGTAACAAATCAGCAAAGGCAAAAAAATACCCAACATTTATAAATATGCAAAAAAAAAGGGGACTGCTTCACTCAGTCCCCTGTCCAAATAAAGTTGTACGAATCTACCTTTCATCATCCAACAAAATCTGCTTCATATAGACCTCATAATCCTTCAGGCTCCTGGTCTTCATGATTTTTTTTACAAGCTTGGGATAGTCCTTATATAATCCCTGTCCCAAATATGACCATATTTCCTTCAGCCTGAAAAGCACCGGCTGCTGACCTGAAAATCTTTCTGTATATTCCTCCTGAAGCTCTATGAGCATTTTGTATATCTCCTGCTTGGAAGCTACCGGAGCAGGAAGCCCTCCCTTATCTGCTGATTTTATCTGCCTGATAAGGGATGGATCCTTTAAAATTCCCCTGCCAATCATGACTCCCGAAAGCCTATGTCCTTCCTGCTGTTCAGTAAGCCTGCACAATTCAAAATAATCCTCCGGGGTATTTATGTCTCCATTATAGCAAATCGGCATTTTGGCACGGCTCAGTGCCTCGAGAAATACTTCCCTATGTGGAGTCCCATGATATATATCCTTCAATGTACGGGGATGCACAGTCAATTCCTTTACAGGATATTGATTATATAGCTGAATAATATCATAAAATTCCTCCGGATCATCTATTCCCAATCTTGTCTTTATGGAAATATTGTCATCTCCATCCTTGAATACATCATCCAAAAAACTTTCCAGCTTCGCCAAATCCCCAAGTGCCCCTGCACCACGACCCTTGGCAGTAACAGTCCTTGAAGGGCAGCCAAAATTCAGATTAATTTCCTCATACCCCAAAGATCTCAGACTGTCCCTGGCAACGAAGAAATCAGTTGAAGTCACAGTCATCAGCTGGGGGACCAGCTTGTATTCATTAGTATTAGCCGGTGCTACCTCCCGCATGGCCTTGTCAGTGATTCCCTTTTTGGCACAGATTGCCAAAAAAGGAGTGAAGTATTTGGTAACACCTTGACCAAAATATCTATTAAAAATATTTCTAAAGGTAAATCCTGTAATCCCCTCCAGAGGAGCGATATATATATT
>NZ_JAILFV010000042.1 GCF_024697385.1 Anaerovibrio sp. | reverse complement strand
CGGTAGTAGCAATAGTATAATGCTACTAATGGATGAAGTTGATGCTTTTCTTCATCCACGTTGGCAACAAGAAGCGCTGGGGCGGATATTGGATATTACAAGTAAAATCTTTGAGGGGAAAAAAGTGCAAATTGTGCTCTCGACACATTCGCCCATTCTTCTTTCTGATTTGCTAAGTTCTCATGTGATTTATCTGGCACAAGATGAGTCTGGGCAAATTAAACCTACGTACCGCAGTCAGGAGACTTTTGGTGAAAATATCTATCGTTTATATAAGGATTCGTTTTTCCTTGATGAAAAGAAAAATAATGATGATAATAATTTATGGATACGTGGCTCATTATCCAATCGAGTTGTAAATGATATTTATCGAGAAATGGATGCTATTAAAAATCAATTAAATAGTAAGGAAAAACAAGCTGGATTGAGTGCGGATGAACTATTGTCTAAATTAAATAAAATTAAGGAAAAAATAGATTTGATTGGTGAGGAGCTTCAAGTGAAAATGATAAAGGTATATTGGCAGAACATTTATGATTGCTTATGGGTGGAAAGACTAAAAAAAATGAAAAAAACAGAACAAATAGAAAGGCAAGTAGAATTAATTAATGAATTGATTCAAACTTTACCGGATGAGGCAATTAAATTATTAAAAATAAAACGAATTCGTGAAAGTGGGGTCTGATATGATAAAAATAGCAATGCCACAGAAAGTTATCGAAAATCATAAAAAATACTATAGAGAAAAAGTGTTGCCAGACATACAAGATGAATTGAACAAATTAAATGATTCAGAAGGATTAAATGGTATAATTGCATATAAAAACTTTTTAAGTTTATGTTTGGATAATTGGGAAAAATTTGCTATCGGTAGTGTAGCGGAATTACGAGTTCTTGATGATCAACTGTGCAAACAGTGGGATGATCTAAAAAATGATAAGGAAAAAGTGAGTAGCATTTTTTTAAAGGCGTATGATAGATTTATATATGTTCCTAAAAAGCTGATAAAACAATGGGAAAATAATGTGGATCCCAAGGATATGGAATGGTGTGCATATACCTATTTAAAAATGCTTTCTAATCTTCAGGTATGTCCGTATTGTAATAAAAATTTTATTCATCCTACGTTAACTGAAGATGGAAAGGTTCGTGGAGATTTAGATCATTTTTTTTCAAAAGAAAAACATCCGTACTTGGCTCTGTCTATATATAACTTAATTCCATGTTGCAGGTATTGTAATTCCTCTTTAAAAGGTAAGCAAGAATTTAACGTAGAAAATATAATATCGCCGTATGAAGTCTCCTATAATGATTTGTTTGAATTTAAAGGTCCGGATAGTCCGTCTGAAGGGATACAAATTGTCAATAATGACGAAGATGTGTTAGTCGATGAATATTTAGAGATGTTTAAAATTAAAGAACGGTATCAAAATAATCGTGACATTCTTGAAAAATTTCAACAAAAAAACCAAGAGTATGGATCTGCTTTTATTGAGCAATTTAATATGAATTTTGGTTTAGGAAAACTTCAAATTAGTATTCGTGAATTTTGGTCTGACTTTTATGATTATCCTTTGAATAAGGAGGATATAGATAAGAATATTATGAGTAAATTAAAGCGTGACCTAGCTGTAGATGTATTGGGACATGAATGGTTAAAAGGTGACAAATAATATAATTATCTTAGAATATTATTATATTTTTTAAATTTGCCCTTGCATTTGACATGTCAACTCCATAATATAGGAACTGAAAGAACTTTCCTATAATCCCTAACTGAATACATCGGAAATGACAAATTTTATGGATATCTACGCCGACGGGCGAATAGATATATTTGGGTTGTCATTCCGCAAGAGGGCCGCAGGGTGACAATCCGGCGGCTCTTTTGCATATGATTAAGGAGGGACTAAAAATGCGTCACACCAAGAAAACCACATTGCAGATTACCCGCATCACGGGCAGCGATGAAACGGGCAAGGACACCCACAGCTACTTGAATCTGGCTCACGTCAATCCGGAGATTGCCGATGATGACCTGCTTTCCATCGGGAAGAAGCTCTCGAACCTGCAGTCTTTCACTGTGGATGGTATCGGCCGGGTAGATTCCTGCCTGCTTGCGCAGGAACACTAAGGAGGGGTGAAAAATGAAGGCGACATTGGTAATGAGTTTTCGGATGAGCAACGGTAAAAACACTACGGTTTCCATCACCAGCCCCAAGGATGGGCTGACCGGGGCAGAGGTAAATGAAGTGGCTGCAGAAATGGTGGCCAAAGATGCCCTTATCGTGAACGAAAACCATCTGGAGGCGTTGGATAAAGCCTATATCCGCACCGTGGAGGAAACGCTGCTGCCGTAACGGGCGGTCTGACCTCACAAAAGCCCCGGCATGATGCTGGGGCTTTTCGTATAGGGGCGAGGAGGGCATTATGGAACAGACCATTTTGACCGCCGTTTCCGCTGTTGGATTCCCCATTGTGGTGACCTTTTATCTGTTGACCAGTTTCCAGAAGTCTATGGATAAGTTCACCGACAAGCTGGGGGAGCTGATACAGGAGCTAAGGCGGTTTGAAAAATGATGTAAAGCAGGCGGAATTGACTTGTCAAATTTGACATGTCAATTCCGCCTGTTTGCCCTTGGGGGATATGTTATAATAAAAGTAGTCAATGTCTACGATATGAAGTTTAATCTGAAAAGGGACTACAATCATGGCGAATAAAAATGCAGCAATTTGTACAACCGTGGTCGATTTCTTTGCCACTTATAGAGATGCCGCTGCCTTTGCAGATGTCTGTGAGGCTTATGTGCGGGAGGACTGCGGGATTATCGATGATGATGGTGGAAACCGCAAGCCATGGGAGGATTGCTATGATTTTTTGCGGGAAAATATGGACCCCAAGCGATGGGGAGATTTCCCCATCCTGATGGAATACATGATGCCGGAATCCCAGAAGCGGGCGGATGTGATTCTCTTGGGAAAAAAGCAGGTTCTAATCCTGGAGTTCAAGAAGAAGGGCCAGATTTATGA
>NZ_JAILFV010000037.1 GCF_024697385.1 Anaerovibrio sp. | reverse complement strand
CAGGAATTCCTGAATCTTATAGAGGAGCGTAAATTTCCTTTCGCAAAGCTCAAGCTGCTTGCTTCAAAGCGCTCTGCCGGCAAGAAAATTCAGTTTATGGGCAAGGAATATACCGTTGAGGAGGCTACAGAAAACTCCTTTGATGATGTGGATATAGCCCTCTTTGCAGGTGGTTCCATAAGCAAAACATTGGGTCCTGCAGCTGCCAAGGCTGGGGCTGTAGTCATTGATAATTCCAGTACTTTCCGCATGGACCCTGAGGTGCCATTGATTGTACCTGAAGTTAATCCGGAGGATATTTCCTGGCATAAAGGTATTATTGCCAATCCAAACTGTTCTACCATTATTATGGTGATGGCACTGAAGCCTCTTTATGATGCTTCCAAAATCAAGAGGGTAGTTGTTTCTACCTATCAGGCTGTTTCCGGTGGCGGTAAGGAAGCCATGGCTGAGTTGGAGCAGCAGGTAAAGGATATCAATGATGGCAAAGAGGTGGTTGCCAATATATTGCCTGGGGCTGCCCTTAAAAAGCATTATCAGATAGCATTCAACCTTATTCCGCAGATTGATGTATTCAAGGATAATCTCTACACCAAGGAAGAGATGAAGATGATTGATGAGACCAAAAAGATCATGAATGATGATGATATGCGCATCACTGCAACCACAATTCGTGTTCCTGTATATCGCAGTCATGCTGAGTCTGTAAATGTGGAATTCGAGGATGAGGTATCTGTGGAAAAAGCCCGTGAGGTGCTGGCCAAATTCCCAGGTGTGACTCTCAGGGATAATCCTGATGAGCAGGAATATCCAATGCCACTTATGACTTCCGGGAAGGATGATGTGGAAGTCGGTCGTATCCGTAAGGATTATTCCATTGAAAATGGATTGAATTTCTGGGTATGTGGTGACCAGATTCGCAAGGGTGCTGCATTGAATGCCCTTCAGATTGCTGAATATATGATCGAGCATGATATGATAAAAAAATAAATACAATTTTGGGTTAGGTTGCATTGACTACTGCTTGTAGTATATTATTATTGGCAGTAGTCTTTTTATTAGGAAGAATTGGGGATGGCAGCGATGTATAACAATGAAAAGGAAAAACTTATCGTTCTGCTGGGGCCTACTGCTTCCGGCAAGACCGGATTGGCTGTTGAGCTTGCCAGGCGACTTGATACGGAAATTATTTCCGGTGACTCCCAGTTGGTATACAGAGGCTTTGATGTTGGAGCTGCGAAGCCTGATATTAAAGAGCGTGGCGGTATCAGGCACCATTTGATTGATATATTGCCACCGGAAGCAGGCTTCAATGTAACCGATTTCGTTGGTATGGCCAAGCCGCTGATTTCTGAGTTGAATTCCCAGGGGAAAATTCCCATTTTGGCTGGTGGTACCGGACTATATATAAAATCCCTTATAGAAGGCTATCAGTTCAATAAAACGGCAGGGGATGATTCCTATCGACAAAAGCTTGAACAGTTGGGGGCCGAAAAGGGGAAACAATATGTTCATGATATGCTTCGGGAGGTGAATCCTGAAGCGGCAGACAGAATTCATGTCAATAATTTCCGCAGGGTAGTGAGAGCCCTGGAGGTATACCATATCGGCGGGGAGCAGATTTCTGATTCCCATGAGGTGGAACTGGTATATGATGTATATGTTGCCGGCTTATGCTGGCGACGGGAAGAGCTTTATGATAGAATAAACAGAAGGGTCGATACCATGGTGGAGCAGGGGCTGACAGACGAAGTCAGGGACTTGCTGAATCAGGGACTGTCACCGGATTCACAGTCCATGCGGGGCATCGGCTATAAGGAAATGCTTGGATATGTGACAGGGTCGAGGTCTCTGGAGGATACTGTCGACCTTATAAAGAGAAATACAAGACATTTTGCCAAGAGACAGCTCACCTGGTACAGGAAGATGCCCTATATTCATTGGTTTCATCCATATTTGTACCGTGGTAATGGCTTGGCGGATAATGTTGTCTGGAATATAGGGAGATTTTTTCAATAGAACTGGAGGAGGGGTATTATGACATCTAAGGTAATCAATTTGCAGGATAGTATTTTGAATCAGGTAAGAAAGGAAAACATACAGGTTTCAATTCACCTGATAAATGGTTTTCAGATAAAGGGTTTTGTCAAGGGCTTTGATAATTTTACTGTAATTATTGATTCCATGGGCAAACAGCAGCTGGTTTACAAGCATGCAATTTCTACAATTACTCCCGGACGACCACTGGAGAATATAGGTATCGAGAAGAAGGAATAAAATGAGCACAGTAGAAAGGAAAAGAGGCTTTGAGGTAGTTGGGGCCTTTGCTGCGCAAGACATAAACCTGCCACGGCGTAAGACAGGTGGCAGTGCCGGCTATGATATAGAAGCAGCAACTGATACTGTTTTGGAGCCGGGCAAGGTGGTGCTGGTTCCTACAGGACTCAAGGCGTATATGGCTCCAGATGAATACCTGGGGATACATGTCCGGTCAGGTATATCAATCAAGAATACGGTTTCCTGCATCAACAGCCAGGGAATAATTGATTCCGATTATTATAATAATCCTGATAATGAGGGGCATATTATGGTCCCTCTTATAAATCACGGGAATAAAGAGTTTTTTATCTCAAAGGGCACCCGTATTGCCCAGGGTATTTTCTACAAATATCTGACTGTTGATGGTGATGATGCCGGAGCAGGATCAGAAAGAAAAGGTGGTTTTGGTTCCACCGGGGTGTAAACATGGATTTGGGTATGGATTTATTTGCAGCGGCTGAGCAGTCTGACAACAGCAAGTATGAGCCCCTTGCCCAGCGTATGCGGCCAAGAACCTTTGATGAGTTTGTGGGGCAGGAAGACGCTGTAGGCAAAGGGAAATATCTGAGAAAGATGATTGAGAAGGACCAGCTTCCTTCTTTAATTCTTTATGGTCCGCCAGGAACAGGCAAAACCACCCTGGCACAGATGATTGCGACCATCACCGACAGCTGCTTCAAAAAGCTTAATGCTGTTTCAGCCGGCATTGGTGATATACGGAAAATCGTCGATGAAGCAGCAGAGCAGCGGCGGTTTTATCAAAAGAAGACAATAATTTTTATAGACGAGATTCATCGCTTCAATAAAAGTCAGCAGGATGTACTCCTGCCATATGTGGAAGATGGGCGACTTGTCCTGATCGGTGCCACCACGGAAAATCCTTTTTTTGAGGTTAATCATGCACTTCTTAGCCGTGTGCGGATAGTACGGCTGTCTGCCCTGTCGGATAGTGACCTGATGCATATTATGAGATTAGCACTTTCGGATAGTGAACGGGGCCTTGGCAAAAGAAAGCTGCAGGCCACTAATCAGGTCCTTGATGCCATAGCCCAGTTGTCCGGGGGCGATGGACGAATGGCGCTTAATCTTTTGGAGCAGGCTGCGGCCATGGCTGAGGATGGCAGTGAGTTATCAATGGAGCTGCTGGGCAGTATTTTTGGTGAACGGCTGCAGAGCTACGATAAAAAGGGTGATAACCACTATGATACTGTATCAGCCTTTATCAAGAGTATGAGAGGCAGCGATCCTGATGCTGCAATTCATTATCTGGCCAGGATGCTGGCAGGCGGTGAAGATATAAATTTTATAGCCCGTCGTGTGGCAATTTGTGCGGCTGAGGATGTTGGCAATGCCGATCCCTTTGCTTTGGTGGTGGCCATGGCAGCGGTTCAGGCAGTTCAGTTTGTGGGGATGCCCGAGGCCCGGATACCGTTGGCAGAAGCGGTTACATATGTGGCATCAGCTCCCAAAAGCAATGCGGCATATATGGCGATAGATGCCGCCCTGGGGGATGTCCGTCACCGTGATTGTGGCAGTGTCCCTGAGCATCTTCGGGATTCCCATTACAAAGGAGCTGCCAAGCTGGGACATGGGATTGATTACAAATATGCCCACAATTATCCTCATCACTTTGTAAGGCAGCAGTACCTGCCAACTGCCATGAAGGGAATTACCTATTATCACCCGACCTCCAATGGTCGGGAAGCAAGGCTGGGGGAATATCTCAAGTCCTGTTGGCCTGAAAGATACAAATAAAATGAGATTTGTTCATATTTTTTAGCTGAATTGATTCTTTGATTTAAGGGTGCTTGCTTTCTGCCTTGAGGGAAGGCAGGCACCCTTAATACGATAATTTTGGAAATGGATTGATATAGATGAAGCGTTTAATTATCAATGCTGATGATTTTGGCAGACATAAGCTGATAAACGAGGCCGTTGAGCAAGCTGTGGAAAAGGGAATCCTCCGTTCTGCAACCCTGATGCCGGGTGCTGAGGCCTTTGATCAGGCGGTGGATATTGGCAGACATCATTCAGAATTGGGGGTAGGAATTCATTTTACCCTGGTGAATGGCTTTCCTGTATTGCCTCCGGGGGAAATCCCATCCTTGGTTAACGAAAAAGGTGTGTTTGCCGATAATCATGCAGCTTTTGTGAAGAAATGGCTCAGTGGCAGTATCAATATGCAGGAAGTTCGTTCTGAACTTGGGGGACAGCTGAGCAAGATGCAGCAGACAGGCTTAAGTCTTACCCATGCTGACAGTCATCAGCATATGCATACCCTGCCGGGGATTATTGATATTGTGCTGGATTTGGTGCAGGCCTCGGGGATAAAGGCTCTTCGCATTCCCAAGACTCCTATTTTTACAGGAGAATTTGGTGGTCTGGGGCAAATGATTGGACGATTGGGACTGGGAACCCTGGCCATTCTGGCTGGGAGAAAAGCATTGGCCAGAGGACTGGCGGCACCTGATCATTTTGCAGGTATTGTAGCAGGAGAAGCTGTTTCAACACAGTATCTGGCATCGCTGATCAGGGATTTGAAGCCTGGAACCACGGAGGTCATGATGCACCCCGGGGTAATAAACGGTCAGCTTGTCAGGGATACCGGCTGGGAGCACGATTTTGAGGCAGAGCTTGATGCAATGCTTTCCCCGGATATTTTGAACACACTTCATACAAATCATATAGAGATTACAAATTTTAGGGCCTTGGTACAAGACTAAAGGGAGATAGGTCATTAAGATGGAAACAATCACTATTATTGTGCCCTGCTTTAATGAGCAGGAGGTGCTTGAGCATTTTTACAGTAAGGTCTCTGAAAGTATTAGCGAAGTAAAAAACTGCAGGTTCAGTTTTTTGTTTATAAATGATGGCAGTACAGATGATACCTTGGCTGTATTGAGACAATTAGCATCAAAAAATGATAATGTGTCATATATTGGATTATCACGCAATTTTGGTAAGGAGGCAGCCATGCTTGCCGGGCTGGATTATGCTGATGGTGATGCGGTGATTATTATGGATGCAGATCTGCAGCATCCACCCCAGCTGATTCCTGAAATGGTTGACTGGTGGCACAAGGGCTATGATGATGTATGTACCAGACGGACTAATCGGACTGATGAGTCATGGTTTAAGCGAAATATGGTTAATCTGTTTTACAGGGTGATGGGCGTATTTTCAAAACATAAGCTGCAGCGGGATGTGGGGGATTTTCGCCTGCTTGACAGGCGCTGTGTTGCGGCTATGTGCCTGTTGCGTGAGAGCCAAAGATTTACCAAGGGGCTTTATACCTGGGTGGGATATAAGAAGAAGGAAATTCCCTTTACTGTTCAGCCCAGAGCAGCCGGTAAGTCTACATGGTCTTATATACAGCTTTTTAATCTTGCTATTGAAGGCCTTACCTCATTCTCTACAGCACCCCTTCGCATGACAACCCTGCTGGGAATTGGGGTATCAGTTCTGGCTCTTACCTATATGTGCTTCGTATTTTTTAATGCCCTGTGCTATGGTGATCCTGTAGCCGGGTACCCAACCTTGATGACGGTATTGTTGTTCTTGGGGGGCGTGCAGCTTCTTTCCCTGGGGATAATAGGAGAATATCTTGGGCGGGTGTTTGCCGAGAGCAAGGGAAGACCGCCTTATCTGGTGGATGAACTAAATGGAGATAAAGTGATATATGATAATACCGGCAATACCTTTTCAAGGGCCGTCAGGAAAAAAAGGCCGACACCCTGTGATAATGGGAAAGAACATGAGGGCCAAGAATAAGGAGTGTGATATACTTGTCACGGAATAAAAAGTGTATGTGGCAGACTTTCTATGTGCTTGCGACTATCTTTGTGCTGATGCTGGTGCTTAACATGCTGATGCCCCTGCACCGTGATGATTATGATTATTCCATGATATATATGACCAATATTCATATCGAAAATTTTGGTGATGTATGGAATTCTGTGGTTCACCACTATTTTGTTCATGGTGGACGAATGGTTACAGTATTTTGTCTGGTTTTATTCCTGTGGATAGGAAAAACCTGGTTTGATATTGTTAATGGATTGATGTTTGTAGCTTTGGTGGCACTCATATACCTTCATGCCATCAGGAAAACGGAACTGACAGGAAACCCGGTTATGCTGGCCTTGACAGGGCTCCTGGCCTGGCTTTCCTTTCCGCATTTTGGGGAAGTGGCAATTTGGAAAAGTGGGTCCACGGTGTATTTGTGGTCTGCAGTACCGGTGGCACTGTTTTTATTGCCCTATAATATTTCTTTGACCCAAAAGGCTCCAAATTTTAAGGAGTGGATGGCACTTCCCATGTTTCTTTTGGGCGTCCTTGCCGGTTGGTCCGTGGAAAATCTGGCCGTTACCGTGGTATGTACAGCTGGGGGAATTGCCTGTTATTTATACAGGAAGAAGAGACTGCAGGCCTGGATGGTTTCGGGCTTTTTCGGTGCTTTCCTTGGTGCAGTGGGTCTTTTGGCAGCTCCCGGCAATTATGTCCGATACGGGATTCAGGAGCAGGACGAAGGCTTTCTGCTGCACGTAGGTAATCAGTTTGCCGGAAACGGTGAAATGATACTTTATATATTTCCCATTATTTTGCTGCTGCTTACGTCGTGGAGGATATTCAGTTCTATTTTGGCTGTGCAGCAGGGAGTGATCATGGAAAAAAAGCCTGCCGGAATCAGTATGGGCCAATGGCTGATTATGGGTATGATACTGATTTTGGTAATATCATATTTTAATGGCAGTTTCGTGGCCTGGAAGCTCAGGGACGCTTTCTATATACTGGCTTTGGTACCTGCCGGTCTTACGGAACCGGGGATAATGGAGAAAATCAATAATATATTCAGCGGCTTTGAGGAGATGGCCATATATTGGCTGGTTGTTTTTTTGATTTATTCTGTGGTCAAAACAAAAATGGGATTCGACAGGTATAACAGGATGATACTGGCTCAAAATGTCAGACCCGTTGATATATGGAACAGGTGGCCATCGGTACGCTATGCCGGGAGCATGATTGCATTGGCAATCTTTAACAACCTGGTCATGTTGGCTGCACCTACCTTTCCGGCCAGGGCAACATTCAGTTCGGTGGGGATGATTATTATAGCAGCTATTTCAGTTATGCATACCCCTGAAATAGGTGATTATTTTGGTAAATATGCCAGGCCGGCCTTATATGCCGGTGCCGTTGGTATAGGCATGTTTACAATGGTTTCGGCCTTAGTGGTGATGAATACGGTTTACCATGAGGAAAGTTTGCGCACTAAGATTGTGCAGGAAGCGGCCTCTGATGGGGCTGCCGTGGTGAGCCTTGAACCGATTCAGATAACAAACAGGGCCTTGCGCCATGTTTTTTTTGTGGATTATGATAACGCCTTCAGTAAAAAATGTCTTTGCAATTATTATGGTATTGATGATATTCAGCTGAAGGGCAAGTGATATTGCCGGTGAGTTTTTTCTGCCTTTCGGGGCCAGCCAGTGAAAAATTATGAAATCGAATAGGCATTTTCTTCAAGGTATAATTAAAAATGGCGTAAAAAAAGTACAGGTACTTCCCTTTTCCGGAAGAACCTGTACTTTTTTATATGTTTATCTGTTTCAATAAGGGCTGCATTATTTCCTCGTCAGGGGTTACATAAAGAGTGTTGTGCCTGGTAAAAACTACAAATCCCGGTTTTGCGCCGGAAGGCTTTTTGATAAATTTGCATCGGGTATAATCCACAGGTACCTTGGAAGAGCCTGCTGCCTGACTGAAATGCACGGCCAGGCAGGCTGCAGTCAGGAGAGTATTTTCAGAAGGCTCCTCACCCTGACAGCGGATTATAACGTGGGACCCAGGGATTTCCTGGGTATGAAGCCACATATCATCGGGGTTGCTGATTTTGAATGTCAGCCGGTCATTCTGATAATTGTTTTTTCCTACCAGTATTTGCGTGCCGTCCGGTGCAGTGAATTTAAAAGGCTGGGACTGTTTTACAGCCGCGTGCTTTCGCATGCTTTCATGCAGAATTCCTCCGGCTATGAGTTCACTTTTTATATCACTGATCTCAGCGATGGTGGATGATGCTTTCAGGGAAGCTTCTATGGAGGAAAGGTATTTTATATCCTCATGGCATTTTGTCAGTTGCTCCTCCAAAAGAGCTTTACCCCTTTTCAGTTTATCATATTTTTTGTAGTAGGCCTGTATATTTTGACTGATGGATAACCGCTGATCAAGGGAAATGGTGATGCTTTCACCGTTTTCACTATAAATGTTGTCTACGGTTATACTTTCATCAGCCCTGTCCTGGAGCTGATACTGATATGTCATGAGATTGTCAGCCTTTATGCGGTATTCCTCGGCGTTGTCAGAATCGGCAATATCCTTTTCCAGCTTTGTTACTTTGTTTTGGGCACGGGAAAGCTCGTTTTTTATAAGCTTGGTGAACTTTTCCCTGTCGGGGGGCTGATAGCTTCCCGACAGCTCAGAGGCCTTTGCCAGCATTTCACTGATGCTGTCAAAGGTGAGGACAGTGTTATTATCAGTGAAATAATGAAGAGTAAAGGCTGCTGTGGCCAATAGTTTTTTATTTTTGTCCAATACGATACACGACTTGTTTTCCGAAGAGGAAAGAGCGTTCTTCAGTTCATCCAGGGAGCTTTTCAGAGATGCACAGTCGGCATCATCCATATCCTCTACGGGTAAATTGGCGGCAATGCCAGCGCCAAAAGCTGCTTCCCTTGCCGATACCGGACCAAAACCAAGGCAGGTGTCCAAAACAGCCTTGCTGAGCTTCAACTCCTTTTTACTGTATATGGTGGATGCGATATGTTCTGTGGAATCTCTTAGAATATTCAGCTTGTCCTGTGCCGGAGGCAAAATGTACTGGCCCCCGGGCAGCACTGTGCGTATACGGCTGGAGTTGGTACCCACCTTGCGCAGTGCATCTATGATGATATTGTCCTGTACCAGTATGATATTGCTGTATTTTCCAATTAACTCAATAACAAGGGCTTTGCTCACGATTTGTCCGCCGGCTGCCATTACATCCATGGTAATTGTTATAATACGGTCCAGACCGTGTTGAGTGATGTCGGCTATACGGGCAGTTTCAATATGCTTTCTCAGTACCATGCAGAACATTGGAGGCTCAGGAGGATTATCCGGGGCCTTTTCAATGATGTGAACTGCAGGATTTTGCGGGTTGATTGATATGTGCAGTAAAAGATTTTTGCCTGGCTGTCGCAACGATATGATAATGGATTGCTTGTTTGGCTGATTTATTTTATCAATGCGTCCACCGGTGATAGCGCCTTGGAGCTCTTGAACAAGTGGGTACATTGAAAGACCATCTAAACTCATGATGATAATTCCTCCATAAAATGTGATGTCCATTAGATAATACAGATTAAGAATACCATTTAGAATATACACGGTCAAATTGTGGGCTTGAAGAACAGGTTGTAAAAAAATACTTAAATTTTATAAAAATATTTTAGTTAAAGCTTTTAAGCTAATTATTAATGCTAGACTGATTAGTTATGTTTTATATTAGAAAAACTTTTATTACAGGAGTATAATAATAAAACAATGCTAAATAATATTGATTTCGCGCTATATACTAAAAAACACTAAAAAATTATTGTAAAATTTATATATAAAATGCTATAATGTTTTTGAAAAAATACTGATTTTTTACAAATTCAGGAAATGGGATCGTGTATTGTGTAAATGTATATAGATTCAGGGGGGTAAATGAATGGATAAGATTAAGTTGGGGTATGCACCTACCAGACGCAGTATTTTCAGTGCGCCGGATGCCATCAAATACCGTGGGCTTACCCGCCAACGGTTGGAGGCGCTGGGAATCGAGTTTGTTGATATTGATGATATCAATGAAGAAGGGCTCCTGTACGACGAGAATGATCGGCTGAAAATTGTTGAAAAGTTCAAGAAGGAGAAGATTGACGGACTCTTTTTGCCACATTGTAATTTTGGTACTGAATACCTTTGTGGTCGTTTGGCTAAGGATATGAATGTACCTGTATTGTTGTGGGGGCCTCTTGATGAGCGTCCTGAACCAAATGGTGTGAGACTTCGTGACACTCAATGTGGTCTCTTTGCAACCGGTAAGGTGCTGCGCCGTTTTCAGGTTCCATTTACCTATATGACAAATTGTCGGTTAAGTGATCCTGTATTTGAGCGTGGTATCCGGGATTTTCTGGCAGTATGCAATGTAGTAAGGACCTTCAGGAATATCAGGATTCTTCAGATTGCACCCCGCCCTTACGACTTTTGGACGACTATGTGCAATGAGGGAGAGCTTTTGGAGCGGTTCAATATTCAGTTGGCGCCAATACCAATGCCTGAGCTTATGGATGCCGTAAAGGCAGCCAAGGCAGAGGGTACAGAGGTGCAGAAGGTAGTAGATTATTGCCGTGAAAAAATGGAGATTAAAATCAAGGATGATGAGCTGACCAATGTGGCTGCCCTCAAGGTAGGAATGTCTAATCTGATTAAGAAGTATGGCTGTAATGCGGCTGGAATTCAGTGCTGGAATGCCCTGCAGTCAGAGCTGGGGATTATGCCGTGTGCCGCCAATGCCCTTCTGAATGATGAGGGAATTCCTGTGGTATGTGAAACCGATATTCATGGTGCTATTACGGCTCTTCTGGTGGAGGCTGCAGGAATGGGAACCACCCGATCTTTCTTTGCTGACTGGACCATTCGCCATCCGGATATAGAAAATGGTGAATTGCTCCAGCATTGCGGTCCATGGCCTATATCAATTGCCAAGGAAAAAGCCCAGCTTACCTATCCATTGGCCTTTGATCATCCTGGTGCCCTTACTGCTGAAGCCCGTCATGGTGATATTACCCTTTGCCGTTTTGATGGAGATAATGGTGAATATTCCATGCTTTTGGGAAATGCCAAGGGAGTTGAAGGCCCTAAGTGCATGGGAACATATTTGTGGATTGAGGTGGAGAATATCAAGCGGCTCGAAGCCAAGGTGGTTGAGGGACCATATATTCATCACTGTGTCGGCATCCATAAGAATGTAGTGCCTGTACTTTATGAGGCCTGCAAATATATAGGCGTAAAGCCTGATCTTTATGATCCTGTTGAAGAAGATGTAAAGGCATATTTGAGAGGTGAATAAAATGAATCTTGAAGCAAAGGCGATTGATATCCGTAAGGATATAATTGATCTGATTTACAAGGCGGGGTGTGGCCATATTGGTGGTGACCTTAGTGTTACCGACATACTGGTGGACCTTTATTACAAGCAGATGAATGTAAGTCCTGAAAATATCAATGACCCGGATAGGGACCGGTTTGTATTGAGCAAGGGACATTCTGTGGAAGCATTATACTGTGTGTTGGCGGATAAGGGATTTTTTGACAAAAAGGAACTCTTTGATACCTATTCCGGATATTTATCCAAGTATATTGGTCATCCAAACAATAAGATAAATGGTGTGGAAATGAATACCGGTTCCCTAGGACACGGCCTGGGAGTAGCAGTTGGCATGGCCCTGGCCGGTAAGATGGACAACCGCAGCTACAGAGTATATGCGGTCCTGGGGGACGGAGAAATGGCAGAAGGCTCCAATTGGGAAGCCATTACTGCAGGAGCCCATTATAATCTGGATAATCTGACAGCTTTTGTGGACCGCAATCGGCTGCAGATTTCAGGGACCACAGAGGAAGTTATGACAGCTGACAGTCAGGAGAATCGTTGGGCTGCCTTTGGCTGGAATGTATTGTCAATCCCGGGAAATGATATAACGGCCATAGACAGTGCTGTCAGCCTTGCCAAGGGTACGGCCGGCAAGCCTACCGTTATAATTGCCAACACCACCAAGGGATGTGGAGTGTCCTTCATCGAAAACAAAGCAGCATGGCACCACAAGGTTCCTAATGAGGCTGAGTATCAGCAGGCTATGAAGGAGCTTTCTGAAAGGAGGGCACAGTATGAATAAGATAGCAAATAAACAGGTCATAAATGATGTTTTGCTGGAGGAATCAGCCAAGGACAAGGATATTGTGGTACTGTGCAGTGATTCAAGGGGTTCTGCAGGGATGAAGCCTTATGCGGAGCAACGGCCTGAGCAGTTTATTGAAATAGGTATTGCCGAACAGAACCTCGTTTCTGTTGCGGCCGGATTGGCTTCCTGCGGAAAGAAGGCATATGCCGTATCACCGGCCAGCTTCCTTTCCACCCGCAGCATGGAACAGGCCAAGGTGGATGTAGCTTATTCCAATACCAATGTTAAACTGATTGGTATCAGTGGTGGTGTAAGCTATGGCGCCCTGGGGATGACACACCATTCTGCTACAGATATTGCTACCATGGGTTCCATGCCTAATATGAGGGTATATCTGCCAAGCGATCGCCTGCAGACAGAATGCCTTATCAGGACATTGCTAAAGGATGATAAACCTGCTTATATCCGCATCGGACGAAATGCTGTAGAGGATGTTTATCAGGAAGGAAATGTTCCCTTTGAGCTTGACAGGGCCACACTGGTAAAGGATGGCTCAGATGTTACTATTATTGCCTGTGGCGAGCTGGTGGGGGATGCCAGGAAAGCTGCACAGGAGTTGGAAGAAAAGGGGATTTCTGCCAGGGTACTTGACATGTACTGCGTAAAGCCAATAGACAGGGATGCTGTAATCAAGGCTGCCAAGGAGACTAAACTCATTGTCACCGTGGAAGAGCATACCATGTACGGTGGTATGGGTTCTATTGTTGCGCAGATAGTAGCCGGCAACGCCCCAGTCAAGGTAGTGAACCTGACATTGCCTGATGAGCCGGTGATTACCGGTAAGTCCAGAGAAGTATTCAGCTATTATGGCCTGGATGCAAAAGGAATTGTAAAAACTGTTATGGAGCAGCTTTGATATGGCAAAATATGTTTTGGGAATAGACCAGAGTACTCAGGGGACCAAGGCATTGCTCTTCGAGGAGTCAGGCAGGATTGTCTGCCGAATTGACAGGCCTCATCGGCAGATTATCGACGACAGGGGCTGGGTTGAGCACGATCCTGAGGAGATTTGGAATAATCTGTTGGCCATTGCCAAGGAGCTTTTTGAACAAAATAATATTTCTGCCGGTGATCTGGCGGCGGTCGGCATAAGCAATCAGCGTGAAACAGCCATGGCCTGGGACAGAAATACAGGCAAGCCTCTATACAATGCCATAGTATGGCAGTGTGCCAGAGGGGCAGATATATGCCGGCAGTTGGACCGTGACGGCTTTGCCGAAAAGGTAAAGACAAAAACCGGTCTGGCGCTTTCACCTTATTTTTCGGCAGCCAAGTTGTCCTGGCTGGTACATAATGTACCTCAGGTAAAGGCAAAAATGCAGGATAATTCCCTGGCTATGGGAACCATGGACAGCTGGCTGGTATATAAGCTTTCCGGTGGCAAGGTCCATAAAACTGACTATTCTAATGCTTCAAGGACAGAACTGTTCAATATCAACACCCTGAAATGGGATGATGATATATGTCGCAGTTTTTGTATAAGTACATCAGTGTTACCTGAAGTGTGTGATTCGGATGCCCTGTATGGATATACAGATTTTGATGGATTACTGGATGCACCGGTACCTATTCATGGGGTGTTTGGGGATTCTCACGCTGCCCTTTTTGGACAGGGGTGTCACCTGCCGGGCATGACAAAGGCAACCTATGGTACAGGTTCATCAGTCATGATGAATATAGGGGATGAGCCAATCGAGAGCAAAAAAGGGCTTGTTACATCCCTGGCCTGGAGCATAGGTGGTAAACCGGAATATGTCCTGGAGGGAAACATCAACTATACCGGGGCATCAATCAGCTGGCTGAAGGACAATGTGGGATTGATTGACAGTGCCGGGGAAACAGCTGAATTCTCCAAGAAGGCCGCTTCTGCCGACAAAACATATTTTGTTCCGGCATTTTCCGGACTGGGAGCGCCCTACTGGGAAAGTGATGCAACAGGTATGTTTACGGGAATTACCCGGGTTACCGGCAAGGCCGAAATTATTAGGGCTGTGGTAGATTCCATAGCATATCAGATTGCCGATATTGTCAGCCTCATGGAAGAGGAATCCGGCAAGAGCATAAAAGCCCTCAGGGTTGATGGTGGACCGACGAGGAATGATTATCTGATGCAGTTTCAGGCGGATATTCTTAATAAGCCTGTTGAGGTTTCAGCTACGGAAGAATTGTCGGCTATGGGAGCAGCTTATGCAGCAGGTATTGCAACAGGATTTTATGAAAAAGAGAAGGTTTTTAAATCCATTTATCGAAGTAATTACATGTCGGGAATGGATGAAAAGATGCGATATCATCTCATCAGTGGCTGGAAAACCGCTGTGAAAAGGGTTCTGGTCCATGTCGAGTGATTTTGGATTTAGCAGGGTAATGCCTAGCCCTGATAAGTCATAAACCGTTTTCCAATTACTATTAAAAGGAGGAAAAAACAAGATGGGTAAATTCAAGAAGGTGCTGGCGCTGGTAGCGTCACTGTGCATGATGGCAATGCTTATTGCCGGTTGTGGTGCAGACAAGAAAGCCGATAATGCTGGGGACAAGGCGCTGAAGGGGGGCGGCTCCAATATTATCTATATCATCACGCCATCTCATTCCAATCCGTTCTTCAAGACTGAGGCCGATGCAGCTGCTGCTAAGGCAAAAGCACTTGGTTATGAAGTAAAAATGGTTTCTCATGATGACGATGCTACCAAACAGTCTGAACTTTTTGAGAACGCAATTTCCGACAAGGCTGCAGCAATTATCTGCGATAACGCAGGTGCTGATGCAACCGTAGCCGCTGTTAAGAAGGCTCGTGAGGCCGGTATTCCTACTTTCCTGATTGACCGCGAAATCAATGCAAGCGGTGTTGCAATCTCCCAGATTGTAGCAAACAACTATCAGGGTGCAAAGGCTATTGCTGAAGCATTTGTAGAGAAGATGGGCGAGAAGGGCGAATATGCTGAGTTGCTCGGTAAGGAATCCGATACTAATGCAGGTGTTCGTTCCAAGGCATTCCATGAAGTTATCGATCAGTACAAGGATATGAAGATGGTTGCCCAGCAGACTGCAAACTGGGAGCAGACCGAAGGCTTCCAGAAGACTGAGACCATTCTCCAGTCCAATCCTAACATCAAGGGTATTATCTGTGGTAACGATACCATGGCTGTTGGTGCTGTAGCTGCTGTTAAGAATGCAGGACTTCAGGGCAAAATCGCCATTATCGGTGTTGACGGTTCTGATGAGGCCGCTGCTGCTATCAAGGCTGGCGACATGACCGGTACTGCTTTGCAGCAGGCTGCAAAGATTGCTGAAATGGCAGTTGAGCAGGCTGATAAGTATCTCAAGACTGGCTCCACCGGTTTGGATGAAAAGCAGCTGGTAGACTGCATTGCAATTACTGCAAAGAATGTAGACAAGCTGAAGACTTTCGTATACAAAGAGTAATTCTTAGGGCTTAAAGAGCATAGGTGAGGGTGGACAATAGGCGGTTCACCCTTTTTCCTTAAAAATTGGAAAACGAGGAGTACACAATTATGAAGAAGAGAATTAGCTTAATTTTAATGATCTGCCTGGTAATGGTATTCTCCTTAACTGGCTGCGTCAAGGTAGTCCAGATTGGTCATGAGGATGAGATTACCGGCAACAAAAAATTTGATGCTGCCAGCTCCGTGGAAGAAATATGGGAATCTCAGGCAGTACCTGAATTAAAGGAAAATGCAGTGGAACTGCCAAAACTTCTGAACGAGGCAAATGGTACATTGAAGGCCGTAGCAGGTAAATACGGCAAGTATTCCATGGGTGATTCCGGTGAGTTGAGCTTTGTAGTGAAAGGGCAGGGCCAGATTACCGAGGTCAATACAGAGAAAAAAGCTGGATACATGGTTGTTAAGCTGGACGGATATAGTGGCCCTATGGTTGTCAAACTGCAGATTGGTAGTGTGTTCAAGGGCTCAGCTCTCCGGGACAGCCTCAGCTTTATTAAGTATGAAGATTACACCAATCAGGTAGATTGGGCTAAAATATCCCAGAGCATTCATGATGTTGTGGCAAAGGATGTAATTGCTCCGGCCAAGGTTAGCGAGCTCAATGGGAAGACTGTTGAATTCACCGGTGCTTTCACTGTTGACAAGCCGGATGAAATTCTTATTACTCCGGCAGAATTAATCGTTAAGTAAAGGAGGCAGCTGCAATGGCAGAAACTACAACCAATGGGGCATCACCTGAGGTTTGCCTTCACGCTGAAAAAATCAGCAAGATTTATCCGGGTACCAAGGCTCTGGATGAAGTATCCTTCAATGTGTATAAAGGAAAGGTCAATGTACTTATTGGAGAAAATGGTGCCGGTAAATCCACGCTCATGAAAATAATTGCCGGCATTGAACAGGAGTCCGAAGGCGAATTGTTCATGGGAAAGGAAAAGGTGCATTTTGATGATGTCACCCAAGCCAGGGATCATGGTATTGGTATCATTCATCAGGAATTGAATCTCTTTCCAAACCTGGCAGTATATCAGAATATATTTATGGCCAAGGAGCATAAAAAGGGTGCTGTTGGCATAGATAATGAATATCACATCAGGGAAACAAAACGCATAATGGAGAAGCTGCAGCATCCCATAAATCCTTATACCATAGTTGGTGATTTGCGGGTAGGGCAGCAGCAGATGATAGAAATAGCCCGTAATCTTATTCAGGACGACCTGAAAATTCTCATTATGGATGAACCTACCTCCTCCCTCAGCGAGCAGGAGGTACAGGTACTCTTTAAGATCATGCGGGAGCTTACAGCTGAGGGGATTTCCATAGTATATATTTCCCACAGGCTGGAAGAAATAATGCAGATTGGGGATTATGTTACTGTACTGCGTGATGGTAAACTGGTAGACAGTGCAGCAGTAAAGGATATTGATATTTCCTGGATTGTCCAGAAAATGGTTGGCCAGGGCAAAAGCTATCCAAAGCGAAAGGAAAATATCGATTGGTCCACCAGGCCTACTGTCCTTGAGGTAAAGGATTTGTCCCTGCCGAAAAAGGGCGGAGGCTGGCTCCTGAATAAGGTCAGCTTTCAGCTGAAAAAGGGAGAAATCCTGGGTATATATGGTCTGATGGGGGCCGGGCGTACAGAAATATTCGAGAGCATTATGGGATTGCGCCCTGAGCATACCGGACAGGTTCTCTTGAACGGGGAGCTCATAAAGATTAACAGTATAACTGAGCAGATTGATCGTGGTTTTGCACTTATTCCGGAGGACAGGCAGCGTGAAGGCCTTGTCCAGACCATGAATATTGGTAAGAACCTTTCATTATCCAGCCTAAAAAGATATGCCAAGAGTATCTTCCTTAAAGAAAGTGCTGAGGAAAAAGCTATTGATGACACCATAAGGGATATACATATTAAGGTTTCTGACAAGAAGCTGCCTATATTATCCCTATCAGGTGGCAATCAGCAGAAGGTAGTAATAGGCAAGGGCATCATGACAAATCCGAAAATCCTTCTTTTGGATGAGCCAAGTCGTGGTATCGATATTGGTGCAAAAACAGATGTGTTTGAAATAATGAATCAGTTTGCGGATTCAGGCTTGTCATTATTGGTAATTTCTTCGGAGCTTGAAGAGATAAAATCCATTGCTGACAGGATAATAGTTCTGTCCAATGGCATTAAGACGGCTGAGCTTTCAGGGGATGAGATTACAGAGGATAGGCTTGTTATGGCATCCTATGAAGGGCATAACACCGTAAAGAAGGATTAAGAAAGGGTGGAAACTTAAATGTTTAAGGATAAATCATCAATGATGATGACCCTTTTGAAGGGTCGAACTTTAATAGTGCTGGTTTTGCTGTTGATTTTCTTCAGCTTCGCAAATGATAATTTCCTGTCGACCAATACCCTGCTGCTGTTGGCAAAGCATGTGGCACTGTATGGCATCTTGGCTATTGGCATGACCTATGTTATCATAACAGGTGGTATCGACTTATCAGTCGGTGCCGTGGTAGGTTTGGCCGGTATGATCGCAGGTGGTATGATCCAGAATGGACTTACACTGGAATTCGCCGGTGTAACCCTTTATTTCAGTGTCCCTTTGGTAGTAATTCTTACTGTTTTTGTCGGGGCATTTATAGGCTGGTTGAACGGTATCATTATTACAAAGTTCGGTGTTGCTCCATTCATAGCCACTTTGGGTACTATGTATATTGCCCGCGGTTGGGCAATGCTTCATTCCAGTGGTGCGACCTATTCCAGCCTTGCCGGTAATGAAGCCCTGGGCAATACAGGCTTTGGCTTTTTCGGGAGCCGTATCGCCGAAATCCCAGTTGGTGCATTGATTTTGGTGGTTATTGCCATTGTGGCACATATCCTGCTGAAGAAGACGGTATTTGGCTGGCATATTTTTGCCATTGGCGGTAACGAAAAGGCAGCCAGACTTTCCGGTGTTAAGGTTGATAAGGTTAAAATCCTTGTGTATATCTTTTCGGCAGTATGTGCAGCCATAGTTGGTCTGATTACTGCATCCCAGCTGGAAGCTGCTCATCCGGCGACTGGTGAGACCTGGGAAATGAATGCCATCGCTGCAGCGGTACTGGGTGGTACCTCCATGGCAGGTGGTATTGGTACGATCGGTGGCACAATAGTCGGTGCCTTTGTAATAGGTGTCATTTCAGATGGTATGGTAATGTGCGGTGTATCTGAATTTTGGCAGATGATTATCAAGGGCCTGGTTATCATTCTTGCAGTAATCATTGATCAGTTCCAGCGCAATATGGAGGCAAAGATGGCCCTGCAGGCAAGGAATGAATCAAAGGATGCAGAAAGCTGAGAGGAGACTCCAATGAAAAAAACCGGGATTTTAAATGCAGATCTTTCTTATTTGGTTGCGACACTTGGGCATAAAGATTTAGTAATGGTTGGTGATGCCGGAATGCCTATTCCGGAGGGCGTTGCCATTGTTGACCTGGCCCTTTCGCCTGGTGTGCCGACCTTTAGGCAGGCATTAGATGCACTCCTAAGTGAGATGGAGGTGGAATATTACTATCTTGCTGATGAAATGAAGGAAAAAAATCCTGACCTTATGAAATATGTTATAGAAAAGCTGGAAGGGCTTGACATGGAGACCATGTCCCATGATAATTTAAAAAAAATGTCATCCAGGGTCAAGTTTGCAGTGCGCACGGGTGAGTTTTCCCCATATGCCAATGTGATATTGCGTTCTGGAGTAGTATTTTAGGGGAATGACTATGAAAGTAAATATAAAGAAAATCAGTGAATTGTCTGGTTTTTCAGTAGCAACCGTTTCCAATGCTCTCAGCAATAAGAGAGGTGTCAATAAAGATACAGCTGAACGGATAATAAAAATAGCCAGGGAATGTGGATATGTCAAGGAGGACAGAATTAAACGCATCAAGATGGTTACTTACCGTGATAGCGGAGCGGTATTTAATGAATCCCCGTTTTTTTCCACCCTTCTGGACAGCATAGAAGCTGAAAGCAGACATTCAGGGTATGATGTCTCCATTGTTAATTTGTATCGTCATCACAGTGATTATGAGGATAATGTCCGTACCTTGCTAAATGATACCATGTCTGCTGTCCTGTTGGTGGGAACTGAAATGAATGAAGCAGATGCCTCAAGGTTTGCTGATGCCAGTGTTCCCCTGGTTATGGTAGACAATTATTTCGAATCATTGTATTTTGATACAGTACTGATGGATAATGAGGATTCGGTTGTAAAGGCCATGAACTATCTGATTGAAAATGGCCATAAAAAAATTGGTTATCTTCGGGGGGATACCCGTATACGCAATTTTATTTCCAGAGGGCGGGGGTATAAAAGGGCCTTATGGGAAAATGACCTGCCGGTGTCAGATGACCTGACTTACACCGTTAAGCCTTCAGTGGTTGGAGCATTTGAAGGCGTAAACCGCTTTATTACTGAAGGTAGAAAAATGCCAACAGCTTTTTTTGCAGATAATGATATGATAGCTCTGGGAGCTATGCAGGCATTGCAGAAAAATGGTTTTTCCATCCCTGGGGATATTTCCATAATCGGGTTTGATGATATTAATCTGGGTGAGGCTTTTGCACCAGGGCTGACTACAATCCGGGTGGATATAAAGGCTATGGGCAGACTGGCAGTGCGCAGGCTGATAGCACAGATTCAAAACAGGGAAGAGGTACATTCCTGCACCAGACTTTATAACAGCCTGGTAATCAGGGGGAGTGTCGGAACGAGAAATGATGGGTGAAATATTATGAAAATAGCAGTTATTGGATCAACCAACATGGATCTTGTATCCTATATTGATCATATTCCTGAAGCAGGTGAGACCAGGGAAGCTACAGAATTTCATACTGCCTGTGGCGGCAAGGGGGCAAATCAGGCCATCGCTGCCGGCAGGCTTGGTGCTGATGTAATGATGGTAACAGTTATTGGCGATGATTTATTCGGCGAAAAATCCATGGATAATTTTTTGGAAAACAATATTGACACAAATTATGTATGGACTGCTACCGATGTTGCCAGTGGTGTTGCAACGATTATTGTGGATGATTCCTCCCAAAATCGTATTTTGATTCATAAGGGCGCAAATTCCTGCCTTACACCTGAGGTGATTGAGGATGCAGAGGCTGCTCTTGGGGAATGTGGCCTTATAGTGCTTCAACTGGAGATTCCGATGGAAACTGTATATGCAGCCATAGATATGGGTAACAAGCTGAATGTTCCGGTACTTTTAAATCCGGCCCCGGCTACAAAAGAGCTTTCCCTTGAGAAGGCTTGTCTGTGCGATTTCTTTATTCCCAATGAGACAGAACTGTCCATACTCACAGGTATGCCTACAGGTAATATTGAAGAGGTCAAGACAGCGGCTCAGATATTGGTCGATAAGGGGCTCAAGAATGTAATAGTCACTATGGGTTCCAAGGGTTCCATGTGGTTGTCCAAGGACGATTATCTGGTAATTCCTGCTGAAAAAGTAGAAGCAGTGGATACCACCGGAGCAGGAGATTCTTATATAGGCTGTTTTGTTGAGAATTACTCCCGGACAGGTAGTATTCCGGAAGCCATGAAGGAGGCTTCCCAATATGCGTCTTTCAGTGTAACCCGTAAAGGAACACAGGATTCTTATTTAACCAGGGATGAATTTGACAAATTAAAGAAATAGGTATTGAAATTTTCCTTAAAATTAATGCACGAAGAGTCGTAATTATTTGCGGCTCTTTTTTGTGTTATGAATAATTAAAAATTCCTACATTATTAGTCCTGATTTTTGTGAATAAATTGACCACTTTTTGGGATTATTCATCACTTTTTGATTCTTTATTGAATTAATTGTTTTATTTATATATTTTTTAAAAGGAACATATTGTTTTGATCAGTCTTTAGAGGTGTGTGTTTTATGAAAAAATCGAGAAGGAAAAACATGGAGAAAAAACTGGCGGTGGCAGTGTCCATTGTCAATATGCTGAACTCTATAGCTCCTGTTGCTCTGCCCTATGTGGAATTAGCACAGAATGTCAATAAGGAAGCCCAGAATCATAATTATGCCGAGGCAATACAGGGAGCCTGCTATGGCAGGGCTTATGCTGCTGAGCAAACGGTAACGAATGGTGAGACCAGCTCCTGGACTGAAAACGGCGGCACCATGGTTTCCAGCGACAAGCAGACGGTCACTGCCAGCGGCACAGGAGGAACGGCCATCGGCACCGTGGAAACCATGGACGGCGGCACGCAGACGGTCTTTGCCAGCAACGGAGGAACGGCCAGCGGCACCGTGACCACCATGTACGGCGGCGTGCAGATTGTCTCCAGCGGCGGCGCGCAGATCTGCCCTGCCTTGGGGCAATGCAATGGGTTGGATGGCCAGAGGCATGGCTATTAAATAATGTTCTGGTTATACGCAAGTAAAGGATGTGCCTTCCTCCAATAGTCACATCATCCTGCCCTGCCTTTGGGTGATGCAATGGGTTGGATGGCCAGAGGCACAGGCAAATCAACATTCTTCAATGGTACTTTCCTTGTTACAGTAAGGAACGGGTATTGAGAAATTCGTTTTTATGGCGGAACTCTTAGTACCCGTTATTTTTTTGCATATTTTCCCGGATGATTTTGTCGGTGGCAAAATATGAATAATAGCGTTATAATTTAATATTAAGTATATGTTGGAGGATTAAGCATGGAAGAAAGTATGCCTGAAAATAATAAAAACAAAACCGACAATATCCAATTTGCCCATCTTCATGTTCATACGGAATACAGCCTGTTGGACGGGGCCAACAGAATCAAGCCTCTGGTAAAACAGGCCAGGGAGCTGGGGATGAAGCATTTGGCTATTACTGATCATGGCTCCATGTTTGGTGTTATCGATTTTTATAAGGCGGCAAAAAACGAAGGTATCAATCCTGTCATCGGTTGTGAAGTTTACATTGCACCAAGGGACAGGCGGGAAAACTATGAGGTTGATGGAACCAGGTATTATCATCTGATATTGTTGGCCGAAAACAATGTGGGATACAGAAATCTTGTCCAGCTGGTATCCAAGGCCAACATTGAAGGCATGTATTATAAACCGAGAATTGATAAGGAGCTCCTTCGCCAGCACAGTGAGGGGATAATATGTCTTAGCGCCTGCATCGCCGGCGAAGTTCCGGCATGGATCCTCCGCGGAAATATGGAACGGGCTGAAATTGCACTGAAGGAATACCTTGAGATTTTTGGCAAGGAAAATTATTTTATTGAGATACAAAATCATGGGATGCCTGAGGAAAGCCAGGCCAATAAGGGCCTGATTGAGTTGGCCCATAAATATGATATCGGCCTTGTGGCCACCAATGATGCTCATTATCTTACCAGGGAAGCCAGTGAGTTTCATGATATTTTGCTGTGTATTCAGATGGCAAAGACTGTGGATGATCCGGCGAGAATGCGTTTTTCCAGTGATGAATATTATCTGAAGAGCCCTGAGGAAATGGCCGGCTTGTTTGGGGATTATCCTGAGGCAATAAGCAATACAGTAAGGATTGCCGAACGGTGTCATGTAGAATTTGATTTTGAAAGCCGTCATCTGCCTAATTTCCCCCTTCCTGAGGGAATGACTGATGAGCAGTATCTCAGGAGTCTGTGTGAGGAAAATCTGTCTTCCCATTATCCGGAAGAAACAAAAGAAGTCAGGGACCGACTGGAATATGAGTTGGGTGTTATTCACACCATGGGCTTTGACAGTTATTTTTTGATAGTATGGGATTTTATAAATTATGCCCGTGGGGAAAATATTCCTGTTGGACCAGGGCGTGGTTCCGCTGCAGGCAGTATTGTGGCATATCTGCTTGGGATAACGGATATTGATCCCTTGAAGTACTCACTGCTGTTTGAGCGTTTCCTTAATCCTGAGCGTGTTACTATGCCTGATATAGATGTAGATTTTTGCTATGTCCGCCGTGAAGAGGTCATAGAGTATGTAAAACGGCGTTATGGAGAGGATCATGTGGCCCAGATAGTGACCTTTGGTACTCTGGCTGCCAAGGGCGCCATCAGGGATGTGGGCAGGGCACTTAATATGTCTTTCAGTGATGTATCGAAGGTGACCCAGCTTATTCCAAATGAATTGGGTATTACCATCCGCAAGGCAATTGATAATACCAAGGAGCTGAAAGCCTTATATGAGGATTCACAGGAAGTTCATCGCCTTTTGGATTTTGCCATGGGAGTTGAAGGCCTTCCTAGGCATTCATCAACCCATGCAGCCGGCATTGTAATTGCCCGCAATCCACTGACAGATTATCTGCCGGTGATGGTGTCAGAGGGGACGTTGGTTACTCAGTATGACAAGGATCATGTGGAGGAACTGGGGCTGCTGAAAATGGACTTCCTTGGGCTCCGTACCCTTACGGTTCTCGATGATGCCATTAAAAATATCAGGGATAACAAGGGGGTTGATGTTGATCTTCGACATATTCCTCTCGTGGATAAAAAAACCTCCGATCTTTTGTGCCGTGGGGATACCTCTGCAGTATTTCAGATGGAATCCAGCGGCATGACCAATATAATAAAAGAACTGAAGCCTGAGGGGTTTACTGACCTTATTCCACTGGTGGCCCTGTATCGGCCGGGGCCTTTGGGCAGTGGCATGGTGGAGGATTTTATTGATGGCCGCCATGGCACCAAAAAGGTTCACTATATGCATCCACTCCTTGAGCCCATATTGAAGGAAACTTTTGGTGTGGTTCTGTACCAGGAACAGGTTATGCAGATTGTTCAGGTGTTGGCCGGATTTTCCCTGGGACAGGCAGATTTGTTGCGCCGTGCCATGGGCAAAAAGAAGGCAGCTATCCTGATGGCCCAGAAAGAAAATTTCTTGAAGGGCTGTGAAGAAAATGGCATAGATGGTGAACTGGCCAACAAGATATTTGATTTGCTCACTCATTTTGCTGATTACGGCTTTAATAAATCCCACAGTGCCGCTTATGCCTATGTTGCCTGGCAGACAGCTTATCTCAAGGCCAATTATTCCGAGGAATTCATGGCTGCCATGCTTACAAGCGTCATGGACACCACTGACAAGGTGAGTGTATATATAGAACAGTGCCACCGTATGGGAATAGAGGTATTACCACCGGATATTAATGTCAGCTCCGTCAACTTTAGCGTAGATGGGTCTGCTATCCGCTTTGGTCTGGCAGCTGTCAAGAATGTGGGTGAGGCAGCACTGAAAAATCTTGTTGATGAGCGAAATAACGGGGGACCATTTACATCCCTTATGGATTTTTGTACCCGGGTGGATATGCGGACAATAAATAAACGGGTAATTGAAAGTCTGATAAAATGTGGGGCATTTGATTCCATAGGGGCACGCCGCTCGCAGCTGCTGGATGTCCTGCCCCAGACAGTGGATGCAGCTGCCGTGGTTCAGAAGGATAAAGCTACAGGTCAACTGGGACTTTTTGATGATGAGGAAATCAGTGATGTTTCCGAGGTGAAGCTGCGGGATATTCCTGAGGTGGATCAGAGGACCATGCTGATGTGGGAAAAGGAAATAACCGGATTTTATATTACAGGACATCCTTTGGATGAATATGCCGATGTTATAAAAGGCTTCATCGGGATTGGCAATGTGATAGCCGGAAAAATCAAGAATGGTAAAACTGTCAAAATAGGTGGGATGATTACATCTGCCAAGCGCATTGCCACAAAAAAAGGAGATACCATGTGCTTCCTGACGGCGGAAGATTTTTCTCATTCCATTGAAGTTGTGGTATTTCCAAAGGTATTTTACAGCAGTATTAATTACCTGGAGCCTGATTCTGCAGTTATGATAGCAGGAAAGGTCAATTATACGGATGAGGGTGTCAAGCTGCTGGCGGACAGGATATGCCTATTGGAGGATTATAAGCCGGATGTCTATCTGGCAATCAGTCCGGCACATGATAATGAGGCTGTATATAAAGCCGTAAAGAATGTGCTTACAACCCATCATGGGGACCATGTGGTGTATGTTTATTATCCTGAACAAAAGAAAATGATAAAGACGGAGCAGTCCATGTGGATTGATGGTTCAGAGGAAGCATTTTCCCTGCTGAAGGAAATCCTGGGAGATGATTCTGTTAAGTCCAGATGATTTATTAGAGAAAGTTGAGGACTTTTGTATGGATGAAATAAAATGTAGTCCGGGGATGGGAGTTTTCCTGTTATCCGGTGGCCATTTCATGATTGATTTTTATAATAATTTTTTGCCGGTTTTGCTGCCGATAATCATGGTGAAGATGGATATGTCACTCACCATGTGTGGCCTGTTGGTCATGGTGCTGTCAATAACGGCAAATCTGCTGCAGCCTATTTTTGGTTATTTCTTTGACAGGCATAACTACAGTCGGGCTATGGTGTATGCAGTGGCCCTTTCCGGAGTGTTCATATGTTTTGTAGGATATTCACCTAATAAACCGGTATTGTTTCTGTTGTGTGCCTTGCTGGGGGTAGCAGTTTCGGCATACCATCCTTTGGGGACCTCCCTTTTGGGAAAGGTCAGCAATAAGCTGAATATGGGGCGTTCCGTATCCTTTTATGTAGCAGGTGGTAACATAGGCTTTGCACTTGCTCCGGTGCTGGTGGTGGCTTTTTTGGACCGTTTTTCCCTGGAGACTTTACCGGTACTTATTTTGCCCGGGGTTATCCTGGCCGCAGCATATATTTATACCAACTTGTGGAATATGCCATCAAAGGGCAGGAGTACCGCAGGTGATGCCGTGGAAACAGACTTTAAGGGGATACTCAAAAACAGGGATGTGGTATGGCTGAATCTGTCCATGGGGTTCAGGTGCTGGGCCCATGTCTCTGTGGTGACATTTTTGCCACTGCTTATGCAGAGCAAGGGCCTGTCTGCTATAATGTCAGGAACTCTTTTGGCTGTTTTTTTGGCAGGTTCTGCTATAGGCGGACTTTTTGGCGGTGAGATAGGGGACAGGACAAATCACAAGAAGGTCATGATTTATTCCTTGGTATTATCAATATTCCCGGTAGTATATTTTTTCCTGATGCCAAATGCGGGAATAATGGCAATAATTGCCCTGTTTCTGGCCGGGGCCCTTTTGATGGCACCCCAGCCTAGTTCTATAGTCTGGACTGGACATCTTATGCCTGATTATATTGGTGTAGCCAGTGGTATGATGATGGGGTTTTGTTATGGTATTGGTAGTATAGGTGCCGCAGTAACAGCTGTGTTAGGGGATTATATCGGATTGGATGCGTCCCTTTTAATAAGCATTGTTCCGGTATTTTTGGCCATTATACTCATAATCGCCACACCTTACAGGGATAGATGACATTATCCGGGCTATGTCGGTATTATTATTTTCAGACAACAAAAATCCGGCTTCCTCAATCATAAGTGAAGTCGGATTTTGCTTTGAAGTGTATTTTTATTATTCAGCATCACCTCCATGAAAACATGGTGCATATTGATGCTTGGATAAGAAGGAACAATTAATGGATTGGAATTTCGTGGGAGGCTTCAATCTGTGCAGCATCCTTTTTCTCCATGGTAATTGTCAGAATTCCGTCCTTGAATTCGGCGTTGCATTTATTCTCGTCGATATTGTCAATATAGAAGGAACGGCTCATGCTGCCACAATAACGCTCGCGGCGTATATAGTTGCCCTGATCATCCTTTTCATCCTTTGATTCTTCTTTTCTGGTTGAGATGGTCAGATAATTATCCTGGTAGGAAAGATGAACATCCTCCTTAGTGAAGCCAGGAAGTTCAGCCTTTAATTCATAGCTGCTCCCATTATCCTTAACATCTACATTGAAAGATTTTCCGCTGAAACCTGTGTCGCTGAAGATGCTTGAAAGCGGTTGATTCATCCAGTTGAACAGGCGATCGAAACCGTCTTCCTCTCTTGCCAGATTATTTCTTCCTGCAAATGGAACAATGCCAAACATAATAACGATCCCCTTTCATTCAGATATTTTTGTTGTTTGGTAAGGTCGGGGTCTTTTTCTTTTTCCCCTTCCTTGATTGTTATTATACAACTAAAAGTCAAAAAGTCAATAGGTCAAAAAATAAATTTTTAAAAATTTTATGTAGTTTGCGTTGAGGCTGATCAATACAGGCTTTCTTCCTTTTGAAAAGCATTTTGACCTTTGAGGTCGTAGTGTATTTTTGACAAATTATTAATACTCGTATACAATAAATACTATTTCACTGGTAAAAGTTGATGAAAAACTGGCAGCGAAGGCTGTAATTCATTTTGTATGAGTCATATTATTTTTATTGTTTCAGACAAGGAGGTTGATTATGTCCAGACAGCTAAAACTATCAGACCATTATGATTATAAAAGGCTGCTGCGCTTTACTCGGCCTTCAATTTTAATGATGATTTTTACATCAATATATATTATAGTTGATGGCTATTTTGTATCAAATTATGCCGGAGCAGTACCATTTGCCGCGCTAAATCTGATGATGCCATTTTTGATGTTACTTTCCTCTGTGGGATTTATGTTTGGAACCGGTGGTGCAGCCCTGGTATCAATGAAGCTGGGACAACAGCGAAAAGAACAGGCCAACAGGGCTTTTTCATTGATTACCTATACATTGATAGTGTTGGGACTTTTAACATCCGTGGTGGGATATTTTCTGGCTCCGGAGGTGGCTGTCATTCTCGGAGCAAATGAAGAGCTGCTTCCGCATAGTGTACTGTATGCCCGTATAAGTATGGTCGGAATGACGGCATTTATGCTCCAGCACCTGTTCCAGAGCTTTTTAATCACGGCAGAAAGGCCTCAGTTTGGATTTTGGATTACTGTGTTGGCCGGCGTCCTGAATATTATTTTTGATTTTTTGTTTATTGGAGTCTGGGACTGGGGACTGGCCGGTGCTGCCTGGGCCACTTCCATCAGCGAAATTATCGGTGGTTTTATTCCAATCATATATTTTCTTATGCCTAATAAAACTGTTCTGCGCTTGGGGAAGACAAGTTGGAACTGGCCGGTTATTTATAAGACTTGTACCAATGGTTCCAGTGAATTCTTTTCCAGTGCGGCTTCATCATTGGTGGGGATGCTGTATAATATCCAGCTGCTTGCATATATGGGAACTAATGGGGTAGCTGCTTATGGTGTAATAATGTATGTAAACTTCATTTTTGTGGGTATATACTTTGGTTATGCCATGGGGGTATCACCTATTATCAGTTATCATTATGGGGCAAACAATGTGCAGGAATTAAAAAGTCTGTGCCACCGAAGCACTGTTTTGATGTTTCTCTCAGGGGTAATCCTGACTGTACTGGCCGAACTTTCCGTCAATCTGTTGGCCGATATCTTTGTGAGCTATGATGCAGAGCTGTATGATCTGGCCTGCATCGGCATGCGGATATTTGATCTGGCATTCATTTTAATGGGGCTCAATGTTTTTGCTTCTACGCTGTTTACTGCCCTGAATAATGGCAAAATATCTGCCATACTTTCAATAATGCGCTCTGTTGTCTTTGAGGTGTCGCTGATTATACTGTTGCCACTGTATTTTGGCGGTAATTCTTTATGGGCAATAATAGTGGTGGTGGAAGTACTTTCCATCTTTTTAGGAGTGTTTATGGTACTAAGATATCGGGAGCGTTATCAATATTATTGATGTAGATAATAAACTGCATATTGGACATAATATTTCGGTATAGTCTCGCGAAGGGGGGACAGGCCTGTTCTTTTGCATTTGTTGAAAGAACAGGCTTTTTATGATATGATAATTCAGTTAGAGTATTGATAAATACTATTTTTATTGAAAGTGAGGCGATTACTTGCCGGCAATAACATATGAATTGATAAAGCAGGATCCGCTCACCGGAGCACGGGCCGGTATTATACATACACCTCATGGCAGTTTTCCTACTCCGATATTTATGCCGGTAGGAACCCAGGCGTCAGTGAAGGGGGTATCTCCTGAGGAGTTGAAGGAACTGGGGGCAGGTATTGTACTCAGCAATACATATCATTTGTTTTTGCGGCCGGGCTCAGCCCTGGTAAGGGAAGCAGGTGGACTTCACAAATTCATGAACTGGGATGGGGCTATTCTTACAGATAGTGGCGGTTTTCAGGTGTTTAGTCTGGGGGAGCTCAGAAAAATCACCGAGGAGGGAGTGACCTTCAGGTCGCATATTGACGGCTCCAGAAAATTCCTGTCACCTGAGGTATCCATGAAGGTACAGATGGATTTGGGCTCGGACATTATCATGGCTTTTGATGAATGTATTCCTTATCCTGCGGATTATGAATACGCAAAGGCATCTACGGCCAGGACTACAAGGTGGGCCCAGAGGTGTAAGGATGCCATGACCAATGAGCACCAGGGGCTTTTTGGTATTGTTCAGGGCGGAATGTACAAGGATTTGCGTACCCGTAGTGTTAATGAACTGGTGGAAATGGATTTTCCGGGGTATGCAGTGGGAGGCCTTAGTGTAGGGGAGTCCAAGGAGCTGATGTATGAGATGCTTGATCATACAGTGGGACAGCTGCCGGCCAATAAGCCAAGGTATCTCATGGGAGTTGGAACCCCGGATTGCCTGGTGGAGGGTGTAATGCACGGAATAGATATGTTTGACTGTGTGTTCCCTACCCGCGTAGCCAGAAATGGTACTGCCATGACATGGCAGGGACGGCTGGTGATTAAAAATTCCGCGTATACCAGTGATTTTGGCCCACTAGAAGATGGCTGTGACTGTTATGCTTGCCGTAACTTCAGCAGGGCTTATATCAGACATCTGGTGAGGGCCAACGAAATATTTGGCCTTAGGTTGCTTTCATTGCATAATCTCAGATTTTTACAAAGATTTATGCAGGAGATGCGTCAGGCAATTATTGAGGAACGATTTGGCGAATTTCGTCGAAATTTCCTCGATTCATATAATTATTCTGCCAGGAACGCAGACTAAAGGAGGGATAAGGAAATGGATGAGAATGATTTTGCGGTACTTACCAGTTATGCGCCTATTATATTCATGGTGGTACTTTTCTATCTGCTGTTATATCGTCCTCAGAAAAAGCAGCAAAAAAAGCAGCAGGATATGCTGTCCAGACTGCAAAAAGGGACCAAGGTGGTTACCCGTGGCGGTATTCTGGGGGTAGTGGATGAGGTCAAGGAAAACACTGTTATGCTCGAGGTGGCTAAAGGGGTTTCCATTGAAATTGCCAAATCAATGATTGGTACTGATTATGAAAACAAGGAAGAATTGGAGCAGGAGCAGCAAAAAGCGGCTGAGGCTTACAAGGCTTCCCAGGCAAAGGATAAATAATGCAGGACGAGTCCTTAAGGTTTTACAAGAAAAAACTGCGCCATGAAGCATTAGCCAGGAGACGCGCCTTGACTCATGGAGAACGCGTTGCTGAAAGTCTGGCAATATCCGGGCAGCTTAAGGAAATGGACTTATACAAGGATGCTCAGGTAGTATTTTGTTATGTATCTGTTGAAGATGAGGTCCACACCCGGGATATTCTTTGTCAGGCTATAATGGATGGTAAAAGGGTGTGTGTGCCATATATTTATGATGCAGACAGCAGAATTATGACTGCTGCAGCCTTGCACAGCATCACTGAGCTTGTCCCGGGTGCTTTTGATATAATGACCGTCAGGGATGATTTGTATCAGGAAATAGACCAAAATGAAATTGATTTGATCATAGTTCCTGGTGCTGCATTTGATAAAAAGGGTCATAGGATCGGCATGGGCGGGGGATATTATGATATATTTCTCCATGGCTGCCCCAATGCTGATAAACTTGCTGTGGCCTATGAGTGCCAGCTTTTGGATGAGTTTGAAACTGAAAACCATGATATTACGGTTGATTATATTCTTACCAAAGCTGGACTGCTCCGGTGTTAAGGGGGCATATCGCCTTGTTTGCTGCATGAAATATGCAACCTGCAGTGGATGTGGAAATCCCGCCGGAATTCAGTTGACATGAAGCTGTCGCTGAATAAGACTCATAAAATGCTTTACCAAAAAATATTTGAAAGAAGGATGGAAGTAGTTGAGAAAGGACAGTTTATTAAAGGTCTTGGCTGCTGTTGGAATTACAATCGGCATATTCTTTGCTTTCGTATCGCCGTTAGCACAGTCCATCAGACAGGGACTTGACCTTCAGGGTGGTACCCATGTGGTATTGGAAGCAGAGGATACACCTGAAGCTCAGGTTAATGAGGATGCCATGGAGCGCGTAGTTCGCATCATGGAAAAGCGTGTAAATGAGCTTGGCCTGGCCGAACCAATCGTTCAGCGTCAGGGTGAGCGCAGAATTATCATTGAGTTGCCTGGTATCAAGGATCCGGATAAGGCTATTCAGGTCATTGGTAAGACGGCTATGCTGGAATTCAAGAATGACAAGGGAGAAACCGTTCTTACAGGTACTGACCTGAAGGATGCCCGTGAACAGACTGACCAGCAGGGGCAGAATCTGGTTGAGCTGGAATTCAGTCCTGAGGGTGGCGATAAGTTCGCTGATCTGACATCAAAAAATGTAGGCCGAAATATTGCCATACTCCTTGATGGAGAGGTTCTGACCAATCCAAGAGTCAATGAGCCTATTATGGGCGGCAAGGCTGTTATCACCGGCAACAAGACCCTGGAGGAAGCCCACAATCTGGCTATTCTCCTGCGAAGCGGTTCGTTGCCTGTAAAGGTAAATATAATTGAGACTCGTACAGTTGGTCCTTCCCTGGGACAGGATTCCAAGGATAAGTCAGTTGTAGCCTTTGCTATTGGTCTGGGTGCTGTAGTATTGTTTATGATGCTTTTCTATCGGTTGCCTGGTTTTATTGCAGACATCAGCCTTATGGCATATGTAATAATTCTTTTGTTCAGCCTGAAAATGCTGGATGCTACCCTGACACTGCCTGGTGTGGCAGGTATCATCCTGTCAATTGGTATGGCGGTTGATGCCAATGTGCTTATATTTGAGCATTTCAAGGAAGAATATCTCACGGGGAAAACCCTGAGACTTTCCATGGACGCCGGCTTTAGTAGGGCGTTTACTACAATATTCGATTCAAATATCACTACAATTATTGCCTCGGCAGTATTGTTCTGTTTTGGTACCGGAAGCATCAAGGGCTTTGCCATCACCTTGGGTTTGGGTGTTGTTTTGTCCATGTTCACGGCCATTACCTTGACTCAGTTTATGATTAAGAATCTGATAGCAGCCAACCTGTTTGCTAATCCAAGGATATATGGCATAAACAAGCTGCCGGAAAAAACTGAGGAGGTGACCAAACTTGGCTAAGGTAAAGAAGCTTGAACCTGAGGTTAAAATTCCATTTGATATAATGCACCGGTCCAAGATCTGGTTCACCATTTCACTGTTGATAATCATACCTGGTATTATCAGCATGTTTACCAATGGCTTCAATTTTGGTATTGATTTTACCGGTGGTACTATAATGGACCTGCGTTTTGAGAAGCAGGTAACCCTGCCGGAGGTTCGTGATGTACTGAAAATATATGGCTTGGATAATGCTACTATTCAGCTTTCAGGAGAGGCCAGTAATGTAGAATCTTCTGAAAATGTCATGATTCGTACAGTGGATATTGAGGAGAATGAACGCAAGGAGGTCATGGCCAGCCTGCGGGAAAAGATAGGTGACTATACCGTACTGCGTGAGGAAAAGGTTGGTGCTACAATTGGTGGCGAGCTTATTATGGATGCTCTGCTGGCAACTGTCATCTCCTGGGTCCTGATTATTATCTATGTTTCATACAGGTTTGAATGGCGTTTTGGTATTTCTGCAGTTATGGCCCTGGTTCATGATATTCTCGTGGTATTGAGTATTTTCTCATTTACCCAGAAACAGGTGGATTCATCCTTTGTTGCTGCAGTTCTGACAGTTGTTGGTTATTCAATCAACGATACCATCGTTATTTTTGACCGCATCAGGGAAAATCTGAAGCTGCATTTCCGCCGTGGCGGTGATCTTTACGCTTTGGCAAACCGAAGTATTTTCCAGACTTTGACCCGTTCCCTCTATACGGTGTTCACTTGTCTGTTTACTACCTTTGCCCTGTATTTCTTTGGCGGAGATACTACCAAGGATTTTGCCTTTGCACTGATATGTGGATTCTTCAGCGGATGCTATTCCTCAATCTTTATTGCAAGCCCATTGTGGGTAATATTGCGTAATATGGGTGAGAAGGATAAGGCTGCAAAAAAGCCTGCTGAGCCAGCTGAGGTGTAAAAAAGATTCAGTCGTTTGGAAATTTTGCTTTACCTGAAGGGGAGCAAAGGTTGAACAATAGAAGTAAAACTGTACAGAGGAGCGTGATTAAAATGGGAAAATTTTGTCCTGAATGTGGCAAGTCCATAGAAGACAATGCACAGTTTTGTCCATTCTGTGGTAGCACAACAGTTACTGTTGATAAGGCAGCACAGGAGCCACAATTAACACAACCACAATATAATCCTACGGTACAAAATAATCAGATGTATCAGCAGCCACCTATGATGGATCCACCAGCCAGAAAAAATATGGTGGTAGCCATGCTGTTGAGCTTTTTGTTTGGCCCTTTGGGGATGCTCTACACCAATGTAAAGCACGCGGCTATTTTGATTGTTATAGCAATTGTTGGTGGAGTGCTCACCGGTGGTCTTGTGGGACTCCCTTGTTGGATTGCCAGTATGGTTTGGACCTATATTGATGTCCAAAAGATAAATAATGGCGAACAGCTCTGAAAAGTGAATAAATTTCTGTCATGATGACCTGCTAAGGCGGTTGTCCCGGCAGCAGGCGAGAAAAAGGCCATCATCCCGTACCAAATGAAGACGGGGTGATGGCCTTTTCTGTCTGCAGTCAAACTATTATCCAGGGAGATAAAATATTGATACTATGGAGGAGGGAATACTATGGTATAAATGCTTGCAATGTAAAGAGCGCTGACAATTTGTCAGCGCTCTTTAACTAGGATTAGTTAGATAAAGGGAATATATAATAAATGATTTATCGGGGTGGTAAACCACTTACTAACAAAGATTGCTTAATATATTAACTGGTTAAATTATACCAAAGTGTAATGCGCCAAGCATTGCGGCCATCAGTACAATAAACCATATAATCCAAGGAACTACGGCTGCTTTTATCAGCTTTCCTTCTGCACCTATAATACCCGTAGTCGCACATACAGCAACAATATTATTGATGCAGACGATATTGCCGACAGCACCACCCTGATTCTGAAGGGCTACAATGAATACCTGAGGTATGTTAAGGATTGTAGCGGTTTCAAATTGGAGTGGGGTAAACATGATATTGGATACTGTGTTGGATCCAAACATGAATGCGCCGATGGTACCAATGAATGGTGCGGCAAATACATAATTGGCACCTGCCAGATCTGCCATGCCCTTTGCCATGGATACCAGCATGGAATCCCAGCCCAGTGGGTTGGCATTGGAATAACGATAAATGTAAACCATTGCGAAACCAAAGAGAAGGGCTATGGTAGCACCATAGAGCTGATTGTAGGATTTCTTTACAATATCCTTTACCTGGGACATATTCAGACCATAGAGAGGAATTGAAATCAATACAACCAGTACAAACGGGAACAGACCAGGGTTGTTCAGATACTTCATGGCAAAGCCAGCACCTTCAACACCCATGATATTGTTCATTGAGAATACAAAACTGGTTATTGGACCCTTGAGACCAACCTCAGGTATTCTGGTAAGTACCAGCCAGAGGGCAATCAGAAGATATGGAGTCCAAGCCTTTAACAGTGACATCGTAGGCTTTCCATCATCTGCTTCGGAATCGGAAGCCTTTCGTTCAGTACCAGGGAAACGCCAGATGGTTTTTGGTACCAGGAAGCCGGTTTTTGCTGCAGCAAGAGTAGCAAATATAGTAACAGCAGCTGCACAGATGGAAACCAGCTCAGAACCGATGAATCTAGCAACAATAAGATAGAAAATATCAAAGACAATAGAAGTGAATAATGCAAATGGTAATACCGGCATAGAATACTTCAGGAAGGATTTCTCCTCACCGTATTGTCTGGTGATAATTGCTAAAACAACCATTATTACAAAGAAGGTACCGGCAGAAAGACCAACTGCAGTAGCCCAGGACAAATCCAGCTTCCACGCTTCAAGGTCAGTTACTCCGATAGTAGGGAGTGTATCCTTCAGAATTTCTGCACATACATTAGTTGGTGTACCGGCTGCACCGAAGGAAACCGGTGGAGAATCCAGTATCAGGCAGGCTGTAGCAGCTGCCATGGCTGGGAAACCAAGTCCAATCAATAATGGTGCACAAATTGCCGGTGGGGTACCAAAGCCTGCAGCACCTTCAATAAATGCTGATAGGGCAAAACCAACGATTATCATCTGGATGCGGGCATCTTCAGAGATGCCATTGAACATGGCTTCGATTCTGCGCATTGCGCCTGCTTCGTTCAGCATGTTCATAAGTAAGATCGCACCGAAGATAATTAACAGCGTATCAATTGACCCCAGAAATCCGGTAATGGTATAGGCAGCTATATGGAGAAAATCCATCTGCCAGTAAAAAAGACCAATAATACAAATTGAGAACCATGCAATTGGCAGTACCTTTTTGGCTGGCATGTTGACGCCTACTGTCAATATAATGGTAAGAATAATTGGTATTGCGGCAATGATAGCTAACACAAACATCATCTCCTCACATTTCACTCATAAATATCTAATGTATTATGGCATTAGACGAAACTGTAATAGAAATGGTTTGACAGTTACACACTATGAATGAACCTCAATTTGTAAGATGATTCTTACGCATATTTATTAAAAATAAATATTGTAGTATGATTTGGTCATAATTATATTTTATTAGTCAATAATAATCAAGTAAAAAATGGAAAAAACTTGAATTATTTTGTTTTTTTTAAAATTATTTAATATAAAAAGAGAATTGTTTCGCATGCATTTAATCATATTGACAGACAATTACAGTCATATTATAATAAAAAACAAGTAGAAATGGTTTGATGATTTTATTGGATGAATTTCTCTGAAGGGAGAGTATTTAATGAAAAAGGTGTGTGTGAATTGGCCTAAGGAGGCATTTATTGATGGGTTGGTAAATGCTAAATATTGGCAGGATTTCGCAGATAACGCCAAAGCAGCAGCTGCTGAAATCTACAAGGTAAAGGATTATGCTGCCGCTGAAGAAGCGTTGAAGAAAGTTTTAAAGGAATTTTCTCCAAAAGAAATCATCGCGGTAGGAGGAGAGGAAAATCCTGTCCTGGCCGGAATTTACTCCCGGTTGTCTACTGCCCAGACGAGTGTTTACACCGACAAATTTGATATTGCAGAGCATGCAGCAAGTGCGGATGTGGGAATTTCAACAGCAGAATTTGGTGTAGGAGAAACGGGAAGCCTGTGTGTTGATAATTATTCCTATGAGGCAAGGGTTACCAGCATGCTTCCTTTTGTAAATATCGTTTTTGTCAATGCTAATTATATGGTAGAAAATGTTACAACAGCCTGCCAGATAATTGGTAAAGTATTCAAAAAAGGATATTGCGGTTTCGTTACCGGTCCTAGCCGTACAGCAGATATTGAGCGAGTTCTGAGTCTGGGTGTTCATGGCCCGAACAAACTGATAATTATTGCTGTAGAGAATGAAGGGGGGACTGAGTAATGGCTCGTGATCTGAAAAAAGAAATAAAGGCAAAGCTGAACGATGACATCATGCAGGATGCTTTATCCCGCTTTGCAGATCAGTATCCAGGTTCCCGCCTGAAATCCTATGCTGGACAGGACATTGAAGAGCTTCGTGAAAACTTACGCCTTATGAAGCTGGATGCAGTGGATCATATTGAAGAGCTGGCTGACAAGTTTGAAGAAAATGTCAAAGCTCGCGGCGGTGAAGTTTTCAGGGCCAAGGATGGCGACGAGGTCAAAAAGTTCCTTATTAAAATATGTAAGGAAAATGGCGTTAAGAGAGTCGTTAAATCAAAATCAATGGCATCTGAGGAAATTCACCTGAACGAATGCTTTACCGAACATGATATTCGCGTAAAGGAAACCGATTTGGGTGAGTGGATGATTGCCATAGCCGGACACAAACCATCCCATATGGTAATGCCGGCAATACACCTTAATAGATATCAATGTGCGGAAATGTTCGAGAAGGAGCTACAGGAAGAGGTTCCAGGAGAAGATATTCCTTATATGATTCAAAAAGCCCGTCAGACCCTGCGTCAGGAATTCCTGCAGGCAGATATGGGTATTACAGGAGCTAATTTTGGCATCGCTGAAAATGGCGCCATAGGACTTGTTACCAATGAGGGTAATGCCCGTCTGGTAACTACACTGCCTAGGATCCATGTGGTTCTCATTGGTTATGAAAAGCTGATTCCGAAGACTGAGGACGCAGCAAAGATTCTTCGCCTGTTGCCAAGAAATGGTACCTGCCAGAAGATGACCAGTTATATGACCATGATTGATGGACCTACTCCTGTCATGACTAAAAAGGATGGTAAGTGGGTAGAGGAAGACAGAAAACAGTATGTTATCCTGTTGGACAATGGTCGTCTGGAGGCTGCCCATGATCCTGTCATGAAGCAGGTTTACCAGTGTGTACGCTGTGCATCCTGCCTTAATGTGTGCCCAATATGGACTCTGGTTGGTGGACATGTATATGGACACATTTACTCAGGTGGTATAGGTGCTATTCTTACAGGTTTGTTGAATGGTATCGACAACTTCAGTCAGTTTAGTGATTTGTGTATTGGCTGTCGTACCTGTACTACGGTTTGTCCTGGTAAGATACCGATTCCTGATCTTATTGATGAGCTCAGAAATCGTTATGTGAAGGAGCATGGTACACCTACCATGGATAAGTCCTTCTTTGATAAGGTACTTAACGACAGAGGATTGTTCCACAAGCTGTTGTTAAAGGCTGGTTCCGTTGGTCAGGCACCATTCAAGTCAGGTAAATACATCCGTCACCTGCCATTGTTCTTTGCCGGAATGACCAAGGGCAGAAGCTTGCCAACAATTGCCGATAATCCATTGAGAGACCGCATGGCCAGACTGGAAAAGCAGAATCCTTCCAATCCAAAGAAGAAGATTGCCTTCTTCAGCGGATGTAATACAGACTTTGTCTTTGCAGACACTGGTGAAAATGTTGTCAAGGTTCTGCAGAATTTGGGTATGGAAGTCGTTTATCCAATGGGACAGAGCTGCTGCGGTAAGCCTATCATCGGTGTGGGTGACCGTGAAACCGGTAAAAAGGCTGCTATGCGCAATATTGAGGCATTGGAGTCCGTTAATCCGGATGTTATTCTTTCAGCATGTCCAACCTGTGCTGAAACTTTGGCTGAAACCTATCAGAGTCTCTTTAAGGATGATCCTGTATGGGGACCTAGAGCCAAGGCATTTTGTGCAAAGGTTCGTGAGTTCTCCAGCTTTGTTGCTGAGGAATATAAAGCAATGGGCAAGCTGATTCCTGCAAGTGGTGGGGAGAAGGTTACTTATCATGATTCCTGCCATATGAAGCGTGGCTTGGGCGTATTTGAAGAACCAAGGGCACTGCTGGATGCAACTCCTGGAGTTCAGCTTGTAGAGATGAAGAACTGTGACAAGTGCTGTGGTATGGCCGGTTCCTTCGGTATGAAGTATGCAGAGGTTTCAATCCCACTTCTGGAGGAAAAGGTTGAAAATATAAAGGCCACCGGTGCTACTACCTGTGTAGTTGCCTGTCCATCCTGTATGATGCAGATAGGTGGAGGTCTTGATAAGCAGGATACCGGTATCAAGGTTAAGCATATCGCTGATGTGCTGGCTGAAAGGCTGTAATACAGACGGAGAGGTGCCGTCGATGCTTGTTTCTTAATTAGTTAATGGCGTTGATTATTGGTTATGACACGGTTCAATCAGTATATCGGCGTTATGATGAGGTCGGAGGTGTTGTTTCTCACCTGTATCAGGGAAATTTTCACCATGATATGGGGCGGGTTTTCTCGGATCTCATTGAAACGCTAATTGAAAGATTTTTCTTAAAAAGAGGAAAAATTTAAACAATGGCGTAATATTATACAATATAAGGGTTTGTTGCCTGTGGCGGGGGGATTCCTGCCACAGGTGATGTAATGAAAGTATGAGGTGTAATTGAGGAGGACTATTCATGGAAATTCTGGTGTGTATTAAACAGGTTCCAGGCTCTAACAAAGTAGAGGTTGATCCTGTTACCGGAGTATTAAAGCGTAATGGTGCAGACAGCAAGATGAATCCGTATGATTTGTATGCGCTTGAATGTGGACTTAGGCTGAAGGAGAAATATGGTGGCCGAGTGAGTGTAATTACCATGGGACCACCACCAGCACAGGCAATCATTAAGGAAGCGTATTCAATGGGTGCAGACGCAGGTGCAATCGTATCCGACCGTGCCTTCGGCGGAGCTGATGTATTGGCTACTGCACATACCCTTGCACAGGGTATAAAAAAATTCGGTAAATTTGATATTATTCTTTGTGGGCTCCAGACTACAGACGGAGATACAGCTCAGGTTGGTCCTGAGGTGTCCGAACAGCTGGATATCCCTTGTGTATGTAATGTAAAAGAAATCAAAGGTGTTGAGGGTGACAATATACTTGTAGATATGGAAATGGCACAAGATATTGAGCATTTGAAGGTTTCCTTTCCATGCCTGATTACTGTTCAGAAGGATATTGTTCAGCCACGCCTTCCATCATATTTGAAGAAGAAGGATACTGAGAGTCGTGAGATTGTGATGTATACCTTAAAGGATATGGAAGACCAGAATAAGAATAACTATGGACTGAATGGTTCCGCTACTCAGGTTCAGCGTATATTCCCACCTACATCCGACAAGGTTCAGGTTACCTGGGATGATCCTGCTGATGTTTTGGCAGAGAAAATTTACGGTGCTATTAAGAGCAGAAAATTGTTAGGATAAGGGGGATTAAAAATGGGAAAACTGGTAGTACATCAGGAAAAAATTACTGATATCAAGGAAATGATTTCCATTTGCCCTTTTAACGCTTTGGAAGAAAATGATGGCAAGTTGGAAGTTAATGCAGGCTGTAAGCTCTGTAAGCTGTGTGTGAAAAAGGGTCAGCCTGGCGTAATGGAATATATCGAGGAAGAAGTAAAGTCCGTAGACAAGTCTTTGTGGAAGGGTATCACTGTATATGTTGACCATGTAAATGGTGAAATACATCCGGTAACCCTGGAGCTTCTTGGTAAAGCCGGTGAGTTGGCCAAGAAGATCAATCATCCTGTTTATGCCTTGTTTATCGGCAGCGGTATTGGCAAAAAGGCTGAAGAATTGCTTCATTATGGCGTTGACAAGGTATTTGTCATTGATGCCCCGGAGCTGAAGGAATTCCAGATGGAATCCTATACTGCAGCTTTTGAGACCTTCGTAAACGAAATCAAGCCTACTGCCATTCTGGTAGGTGCTACTCCTGTAGGCCGTCAGCTGGCACCAAGAGTTGCATCAAGATTCAATACCGGTCTTACTGCAGACTGCACTATTCTTGATATTCACGAGAATACTGATTTGGTTCAGATTCGTCCTGCATTTGGTGGTAACATCATGGCCGAAATCCTGACACCAAATTCCAGACCTCAGCTGGCTACCGTGCGTTACAAGATCATGGATGCTCCTGAGCGCACTGCAGATGCCAAAGGTGAAATCGTTACTCTTAAGGTGGCATCTGACAAGCTCAAGACCCGTACTGAGGTTCTTGGTATTACCCAGAAACAGAAGGAGAAGAGCATTGAAAATGCTGATATCCTCGTTGTTGCAGGCCGTGGCCTGAAGAAAAAGGAAGATTTGGATTTGGTCAAGGAGTTGGCTGATGCCCTTGGCGGTGACATTGCATGCACCAGACCATTGGCCGAAGCTGGCTGGCTTGATGCCAAGCATCAGATTGGCCTTTCCGGTCGTACCGTTCGTCCAAGACTTATTATCACCTGTGGTGTATCCGGTGCAATTCAGTTTGTGGCAGGTATGAATAATTCCGATAATATCTTTGCTATCAATACCGATCCTAATGCCAGCATCTTTAAAGTAGCAAATTATGCTGTTATTGGTGATATTTACGATGTGATTCCAAAGCTAATTGAACAGGTTAAACAGGGAAAGGGTGTTACGGCATGAGCGAATACAAGGTTTTAGATGCTTCCGATTTAGAGGCGATTAGCCAGTTTGTGCCTCGTGAGCGCATTCTGTGGGCTGATGAAATCAATGAAGAATATAGTCATGATGAGTTGAGTTCTGAGTCTTCCTATCCGGAGATGGTAGTTCGTATTACCTCTGCCGAGGAGGCTTCCAAGGTAATGAAATATGCCAATGATAAGCATATTGCAGTGACTCCTAGAGGAGCAGGTACCGGTCTGGTAGGTTCTTCTGTTGCTGTTGAAAAGGGTATCATGATTGATACAACTCTCATGAACCATTTCCTTGAGCTGGATGAGAAAAATCTGACTCTCACCGTAGAGCCAGGTGTACTGCTGATGGAAATTGCACAGTATGTTGAAGAGAAGGGTCTCTTCTATCCACCTGATCCAGGTGAGAAGACCGCCACTATCGGTGGTAATATCAGCACTAATGCCGGTGGTATGAGAGCTGTTAAATATGGTGTTACCAGAGACTATGTACGTGGACTTGAAGTCGTATTGGCCGACGGAACCATTATGGAATTGGGTGGCAAGGTTGTTAAGAACAGCTCCGGCTATGATTTGAAAGATTTGATTGTTGGCTCCGAGGGTACTTTGTGCCTGGTTACCAAGGCAATTCTCAGATTGTTGCCTTTGCCTCAGAAGAATGTATCACTTTTGATTCCATTCCCTACCTTGGCACAGGCAATCGGTACTGTTCCACTTATTGTAAGCTCCAAGGTTATTCCTACTGCAGTTGAGTTTATGGAGCGCGAGGTTATTATGGACTCTGAGGAGTATCTGGGCAAGAAATTCCCGGATAATCAGGCAGATGCATATCTCCTTCTCAAGTTTGATGGTGCAACTGTTGATGAAATCAGTCAGTACTATGACAGTGTAGCTCAGATCTGTCTGGAGCAGGGGGCATTGGATCTCCTTATTGCAGATACTGACGAGCGTGCTGAATCCATCTGGAAGGCCAGAGGTGCATTCCTTGAGGCTATCAAGGGTTCCACCACTATGATGGATGAGGTTGATGTAGTTGTACCTAGAAGCTGCGTAAATGAGTTCGTTGAATTCATCCATGACCTGAGGAAGGAAATGGGTATCCGCATTAAGAGCTTTGGTCATGCCGGTGATGGTAACCTGCATGTTTACATCCTTCGTGATGATATGGACGACAAGAAGTGGGCTGAAATGCTTGGCAATGCAATGGAGCGTATGTATATCAAGGCTCGTGAGCTTAAAGGCCAGGTATCCGGTGAGCATGGTATCGGCTTTGCCAAAAAGCCTTATCTGAAGGAGAGTCTCCCTAAGGAATCCATGATTTTGATGCAGGGTATCAAGAAGGCCTTCGATCCAAACAACATTTTGAATCCTCACAAGGTATGTTTTGATTAATTGTATTTTATAGCTGTCAATTTGATAGTTCCCCTTTCTTTTTGGATCCGTTGCAAAAGAAATTTTGCGACGGATTCTTTTTTTTGTATAATAATAACGAGTGATATTTTTGGAGTTGTTTTGGATATGAGTGGTAAATATTGTATTGTTCCCAAGAGTAGCAGGCTTTTATCAGATCTGGCCCAGGGAATGAATTTAAATAGCGAAGAGGAAAAGCTGCTTAGTGGGAGCTTTATTCGTCATGTAGAAATTTCCCTCAGCAGCAACACATGGGAAATACTGGTATGGTCAATGCCGGAGGTATCCGAGTCCCTGTTGGATCGGGTAGCAGACTTTGTAGCAGAGAAAAATAAGGTGGCCAGGGTACTTATATACCAGTCTGTTATGAAGCTGAGCAAAATAGTGGAACAGAACTGGGAAAAACTGGTGGCAAATGTGTCCAGGGGGAATCAGGGCATTCGTATTGTGCTGCTTCATTCAAAACGCATATATAACAAGGACAGTATATTATTGCAGGTGCATGGTGAATTCGGCAAGTATCTTCTGGAGGAGCATAATATCTTTCAGATGCTTAAGGACGCTGCAATCAAGATAATAGGCTATCCTATCAATCTTAGATGTCAGGCTATATTCGAAGAGATCGAAGTACCTGATGAAGAGGATTTTTATGAAACTGAAGAATACAAGGCTGCCCTTGCAGCGGCGTTAAATTCCAATGTGAAAACAACCCAGGGGGGTGGCTCTGATCATGAGCATGCCGACAAGAAGGGGAATAAAGGCTTTAGTAAACGGCGCAAGACTGTGCATATTGGCGCTGATGATTCGCCACAGGTATACGGGGAAAGTATTTTTGGGGAAATAACGCCTATCTCCGAGATTGCCGGTGAAATGAAAAGCGTAATCATACAGGGAACCATTGCTGGTGTTGACGGTAAAAATTTTCAGTCTACCAACCTGCTTTTTTTTGCTATAGCTGACAATTCCGAGGGAATTAACTGTAAAGCCTTCTTCAAAGCAGTTGAGGATTTTGATAAGGTCCTGGACCGCCTTAAAAGTGCTGCCAAAAAAGGACGCACTATCAAGGTGAGCGGATCAGTGCGCTATGACAAGTATGATAATGATTATGTTTTCTTTGCAGACAGTGTCCTGCTGATAGATGAGGAAAAACGCAAGGATACAGCTGAGGAAAAGAGAGTGGAGCTTCACTGTCATACTACCATGAGCAATATGGATGCTGTAGCTTCGGCAGAATCCCTCATACTAACTGCGGAAAAATGGGGTTGGCCAGCCATTGCCATTACCGACCATGGTGTGGTACAGGCCTTTCCTGAAGCCATGGAGACTGTCCATCGTAACAAGCTTGATATCAAGATTATTTATGGTGTGGAAGGATATCTGGTGGGGGAGGATTATGAGCAGAAAAGGGCAAATCACATTATAATTCTGGCGAAAAATCCCAATGGGCTGCGCAATCTTTATAAGCTTATCACCATGTCCCATCTCAGATTTTTCCACAGGACTCCAAGGCTGCCACGGCAGCTTATCCAGGAGTATCGGGAGGGACTTATTATCGGTTCAGCCTGTGAGGCTGGTGAGCTGGTCCGTGCTATCGTTGCCGGGCAAAGTCATGAGGAGCTTCTGAAGATAGCTGATTTCTATGATTATCTTGAGATTCAGCCAATAGGCAATAATGAATTCCTGGTACGCAGTGATGATTTTCCTGATATCCGGGATGACAACGATTTGATAAAAATTAACTTAAAGGTGGCAGAACTGGCCAGGGAGCTTCATAAGCCGCTGATTGCTACCTGCGATGTGCATTTTCTCAATCCTGAGGATCAGATTTACCGTGCGATTCTCATGAAGGGAAAGGGCTTTTCTGATGCTGATCTTCAGCCACCGCTTTTCTTGCGGACAACGGAGGAAATGCTGGCAGAATTTAAGTATTTGGGAGAAGAGGCGGCCTATGAGGCTGTTGTTACCAATCCCCGCAAAATAGCAGAAATGTGTGAGAGATTTAAGCCAATTCCTGATGAGCTGTATTCACCGATGATTCCAGGTGCAGATGAGGAAATCTCAAGGATGACCTATGATAAGGCCAAGAGTCTTTATGGTGAGGTGCTGCCAAAGATAGTTCAGGACAGAATAGATCAGGAATTAAAGCCTATTATTGCCCATGGCTTCTCCGTGTTGTATCTCATAGCCCATAAACTGGTGCGCAAGTCCAATCTTGATGGCTATCTTGTAGGTTCCCGAGGTTCTGTAGGCTCATCCTTTGTGGCTACCATGACGGATATTACCGAGGTTAATCCGTTGCCACCTCATTGGCGCTGCCCACATTGCAAGCACAGCGAATTTATTACTGATGGTTCCTATGGCTGTGGGTATGACCTTCCGGACAAGGACTGCCCTATCTGTGGCACCAATATGATCAAGGACGGACATGAAATACCATTTGCGGTGTTCCTGGGCTTTGATGGAGACAAGGTACCTGATATTGATTTGAACTTCTCTGGTGAATATCAGCCTGTTGCCCATAAGTATACCGAGGAGCTGTTTGGCAAGGATAATGTATTTCGTGCGGGATCCATTGGTACTGTGGCCGATAAGACAGCCTATGGTTTTGTCAAAAAGTATTATGAGGAAAAGGGGCAGACCAAAAGGGAGGCCTATATAAACAAGGTTGCTATTGGCTGTAATGGTGTAAAGCGTACCACAGGACAGCATCCGGCAGGTATCATGGTTGTACCGAGGGATATGGATGTTCATTTCTTTACTCCATTGCAGCATCCGGCAGATGACAAGACATCAGCTACCATCACCACCCATTTTGATTATCATTCCATATCCAGCCGTCTTGTAAAACTGGATATTCTGGGCCATGATGATCCTACAGTGATAAAGATGCTGGAGGATCTTACTCACCGTGATCCAAAGACAATACCTTTTGATGATCCGGCAACGCTCAGCCTGTTTAATTGCACCAATGCTCTTGGGGTGACAGAGGAGGAGCTAGGGGCTAATTCCGGTACCTTTGGAATACCTGAGTTTAGGACCAACTTTACCAGACAGATGATTGCCGATACCAACCCAAGCTGTTTTTCGGACTTGGTTCGCATATCAGGTTTTTCCCATGGTACAGATGTATGGTTGGGTAATGCCCAGGACCTTATTAAGGCCGGGACCTGTACCCTGCAAAATGCCATTGCTGCCCGTGATGATATCATGATGTATCTGATGCACAATGGTGTTGAACCTCTTCTGGCTTTTAAAACCATGGAAAAGGTCCGCAAGGGCAAGGGAATAGCTCCTGATGTGGTAGAATCATTGAGAAAAACCGGTATCCCTGAATGGTATATAGAATCCTGCCAGAAAATCAAGTATATGTTCCCTAGGGCACATGCTACGGCCTATGTTATGATGGCCTATCGTATTGCTTTTTGTAAGGTTCATTATCCTTTGGCTTATTATGCAGCTTATTTCTCCATTCGTGCGGCTGCCTTTGATTCTGATATAATTGCAGCGGGACAGGAAGCCGTAAGGAAGAAAATGGAGGAGCTGGAAGCCAAGGATAAGATGGATAATAAGGAGGAGGAGCTTTACATAGTTCTCCAGCTGGCCTGGGAAATGTATATACGGGGCTTCAAGGTAAAAAAGGTGGATTTGTATAAATCAGGGGCTGACCGGTTTCAGATGGTCACCGAGGAAAATGCCCTGTTACCACCATTTACCACACTTAACGGGCTTGGTGGCGTAGATGCTAAGTCAATAGTGGAAAAGCGTGAGGTCGGGGCCTTTACCTCCATTGAAAACCTTAAAAAGAGAACGGGAATAACAAAAACAAGCATAGAGGCCCTACGGGTTCATGGCTGTTTGGACGGTATGGATGAAAGTGATCAGCTCAGCCTGTTTTAAATTGTTTATTACGCAGACAGGAAATTTGTCTATTATGTAGAAAACTAATAGTGTATAGAATGCTGGTTTAACAGCAAAAATGTGAGAAGGGAGGGTTAGTAATGAGCAAATATCAGTGTGAGCCATGTGGTTATGTTTATAATCCTGAGGAGGGTGATCCGGACAGCGGGATAGCTCCTGGTACTCCTTTTGAAGATTTGCCTGAAGACTGGGTATGTCCTATATGTGGTCTGGGCAAGGATGTGTTTGTCAAGATGGATGATTAATGGTTTATCCGGCATTCACGGATAAAATTGATACGCTTATTAAGATAAACTATAACTCGGTGTAAGATGTCCCCTTCCTCTATAGGTGGGGGGACAAGCTTTAACAGGTGGTGAGCATATCTCCCACCTCGTTGAAACGCTAATTGGAAGATTTTTCTTTTTAAAAGAAAAATTTGAACAATGGCGTTATAATCATACTGGGTAGTGTGATTGGGCCCCTGTGGACTGATTGCTCCGGGCCGTCTCCTGTTGGCGCAGGGGGCGGTTTTTTTATGCTTCTTCTGTCTTGAGAATTATTAGATTTAACTTATAATAATATTTGTTTTGAATCTTTGTTTTTATTAAATGGTGGTCAGGAATGGCGTCAATTCTTTTTTGGATGGTTACTCGTGATTTTTCGGTAACTGACATCAAACCTTGTATGGTAACACCCTGTCCATAAAAGAGCGCGGCTTGCAACAGAATATAATATATATTTTCTGTTAGCTCGTCTCCGTAATAGATATCGTTTAGTTTCTTTTCATAACGCTTCAATTGCTCCCGTTTTCTTGTCAATAATCTGATGGTATCTTCAAATGAAGCTAAGAACATAGCCATAAATCCCTCAATAAAGGGGGTTAGATCTGCACGATTTAATTCACTATCAGCTTCTTCAAATAAAGAATAGTATTTTTTCCGGTAGCGTTTTATTGTGACTGATAATCGAAGGGCTATCAACGGATGAAAATGCTTGGCTAGGTAATATGCTGTTATAAACCTATCTGTCCGTCCATTGCCGTCATAGAATGGATGTATATAAGCAAAAAGATAATGATATATAGAAATACGAACTAGAGCTGGTATATCTTCATTATGTAATATGGATAGAGCTTGTGCCATAGTGTCTATAATTTTTGACTCAGGATAAAGCCCACGATGGATGGCCTTTCCGGTAGCTGATGTAACATCAACCGAATCTCTGCGGAAAATATTACCGTCAAGTCTATTGGTTGGAACTTCTTTTACAACTTCATCATGCGCAAAACTATCATAGAAGTTTCGTATATCTTGGCATGTACTAAACGGAATATCATCCTTAGTAAGTAAATTTTGATATTTATGAACAACACTACCCATGCGGCTGCTTGTGGAAGAAGCTTCATTCAGAATTTTGGCAATTTCTCTACGGGTGCTTTTTACACCCTCTATGTCATTAGTAGATTGAACTTCATCTACGATACACATTAACGAAAATTGCTGAAGTACTACAGGCGGAACGGAATTTATTATATACAAGAACTTTTCATATTTCTGATTGATTTTTTCTTGTAGAAGCATCATAACTTCCGTGTAACACATAAAAGCTGGATATGCTTTTTTATGATTATATTGTTTTATGTCGATACCAAAATGCCGTGAAAATTCGGAATTAAAACGCTGTAGATATGTAATATCTTCTTTATCCGGTTGTGTATAATGTATTTTTTTCAGGCTAACATATTCCATTTTTATTCTCCTTTTATAACTCGGTGTAAGATGTCCCCTCCCTCTATAGGTGGGGGGAGACAAGCTTTAACAGGTGGTGAGCATATCTCCCACCTCGTTGAAACGCTAATTGGAAGATTTTTCTTTTTAAAAGAAAAATTTGAACAATGGCGTTATAAGCCGGGGACAAATGCCCCGCCTATGCATTGCTGGTGCCGTTCCTGCATCGCACCATACTTTGATGATATGGAAATGCTGGGAAAACGAGCTGCCAGGAACCCGGAAACAGGGAAAACTATCCTTGTCTCAGAGGATATGACTTATCGGGAATGGGAGAAGAAGTATGAGGCTCCTATTTCCGGTAAACAAACCGAGAGAACTGATTCAAATCCGATATCAGATGAACCTGTGGAAAGTAAGGTACCATCTGTTGATTCAGTGATAGATAAGCTTAATGGGCATACACTGGAGCAACGTTTCTTCAAATCCGACTATGATGCCGTACAAAAGCTTCATGCTGAACGACTGGCTGAATATGAAAAGGCACAGGAGAAGGCAAGCGAGCTTGATTTGGAGTTTATTATTAATGCTACTGAGGAGTCTCATAAAGCTGCGCTTAAGGCATCTGAATTAAGGGATAAGGCACTCAAAGCCATGCAGGAAACTGAGGCGGCTATAAAAGCGGCTCGCAGTGTTTACCAAGCGCAAATTGAGAGTAAGATACTTGGAGAGAACCTTGCCAGTGGTATTAAACTTAGTCCTGAAATGGACATAGAAGCAATGGACACTGTTTATAATGTGGCCAAGATGCTGGTTAAAGATTACAATTTGCCTATGCTGCCAGGTGTTGAATATCGTCCAGGATTCTTCAAAATGTTGGGCAGTAAAGCACATGCGACTTATGACTGGAACAAGAAGAAAATATATCTGAATGAAACCTTTGCTAATCCTGCTGAGTATGTTCAGCACAGGAAATTTGTTGAGCAGCAGTATAAGGACCGAAAGGCCAGTCTGAAGGAAGTATATGAAAATCAGCTTAAAGGTGCAGAGGAGAATTACAAGAATGCCGAGGATAAAGGCCGTAAGGCTATGGCTCAGAGTTCTATCAATTATGCGAAAGCTGAATTAACACAGAATAGATATGCTGTTGCAGAAACTATAGATGATACCCTTATTCACGAGTACGGACATTACTTGCATGATACTCTAAGCTATTGGGAAAAAGGGTTCCATCTGTTTGGTAGTAAAAGCATGAAATCTGTAAAGATCAACAATGAATACTTTTGGAATAACTCCTTGGCTGGTAAGGTTGAGGCCGCAAAGGTCAGTGGCTATGCTACAGAAAACCCTCTGGAGTGTTTTGCTGAATCTTTCAATGCGTTCATGAAGGGCAAGAAGCTCCCTGATTCATTGGATAAAATGATGAGGGAAGCCTTTGAAAAAACAGGGGCTAAAATTCCTAAAAATTCTTCCGGAAAAGCATGGAAAGATGGTTTAGAAGCTGATATAATCAAGAAAAAGAATTTCGATGAGCTGAAGGAATATATTGGTAAGCTAGATAACAAAACAGTTCGTGAGTGGTATGTTTATCACGATGAGCGGATTTATGAAAAGGTTGATAAGACTAAATCCACGGAAGAACAAGCACGTCAAGCATGTTCGTTGAGGAATAATTATCGCACACAAGCTAGAGATTTAATGGCGGATCAAGAGGCACGTAAAGATTTGGATATAAAGCATCCGAATAAGTCTTTTGAACAGTTATTAAAAGATAAAATGCGTGATAAGAAAATGACTCGTGAGCAAGCAATTGAGGATATTTACAATACGGCGATGAAAACTAATGCCACTGTAAACGCTAAGTATGGGTTGGGTGATCATAATGGCTAGAGAATATAAATTTCATTACACCATTTGTAATGTACCAGATAAAGAACTTTATGCTAGACAGTGTGCTGCACTTGAAAAACATATTCCGAGTCTTATGAAAGGCAAAGAACTGGAAGATGTTGATGGCAGTTTATCGAGATTGTATTATCATACTGGTAAAGAATTAATGGTAAGTAATGATTATTACATTGGTGCTCTCTATATTGATTCAGAATTTGATATAGAACCATACTTTGCATAATATTATCGTAACGCCATAATAAACCGTCTGAGAAATCAGGCGGTTTTATATTGCAGAAATTCGGGAGGTGGTAAAAGGTGACACTGGATATTAACGATTTAAAGCCTTTGCTGGGGCTGGAGGTAACTGATACCAGCAAGGATAGCGTATTGACCTTT
>NZ_JAILFV010000030.1 GCF_024697385.1 Anaerovibrio sp. | reverse complement strand
GGGTGGCAATATCTTTAGAGGTATTTTCGCCCTTGTTTTTTTCAGATAAAATTATATTTTGGAGAAGAAAAATTTTAACAATTGCGTTATAATACAACTATTAAAAATAAAACCATTTTAATTTATATGGGGGTTATTATGAAAAAAATACTATTTACTATTTTGGTAGCATTATTTGCCATGTCAGCGGTTTGTTCTGCGGCTACAGGCAAAATAGCAGTCATTCCGTATCTCGATACCACGGAAGCAACCATTGACAAGGATTATTTGCCCGGGTTTATGCACACCTATTACAATGATGCAATGGGGAAGCTGGGGCTTAGTGTTATACCTGAAAAGGATGTTCAGGCTGCTTTGGATGAAGCAGGGTATGATGTCAGCAATCAGATGATAGCTGATAAGGATATAATGGCTGCTGTTGCCGAAAAAACCGGTGCTGATTATGTGGTTGCTGTAGAATTAAATGATCTGAAGGATGCAAAGCACGAGTCTTTTTTTCAGTATAAGATAAGTGTCTCGGTAAAAATGAGATATAACTTTTATACAGCTGCCAAAAAGAAGCTGTTGGCCTTTCAGGTAACCGGTGCAGATGAAAACAAAACGATTTTGGGTGGAGTCGGAACAAAGAGTCCTATCAAAAATTCATTAAAAAAAGCTTCCGGTAAAGCCAATGATAAAATAAAGATTGAATTGGCTGCCAATAAAATTAGTCTTTTGACAGAATAATCAAAGGATATACAATGGGACTTGTTTAGGAGAAGTTATCTGCTGGACAAGTCTTTTTCTTTTTATTTTTTGAATTTATTGAAAAAATTATTGACATATGTTGGTAATTTGCTAAAATATGGTTAAAGACATATGTCAAAAAAGGAGTGCGCCATGGCCAGACCAGTAAAGAAGAAAAAAATATGCTCATTACCTGTTTTTCAGGAATTTATTCCCAGAAATTTCATTGAGGATATGCCGGAAGTTTGTATGTCTGTAGAAGAATTTGAAACTATACGGCTAATGGATTTCAATGGATTAAATCAGCAGGAATGTGCAGACCGGATGGGCGTTGCCAGGACTACGGTTCAGGCTATGTATATGGCTGCACGAAAAAGAATGGCTGCATGTCTTGTTGAAGGACGGCCATTAAAAATTGTTGGTGGAGACTATGAGGTGTGTGATGGGGATGAACAATGCTGTCCTGGTCATCACAGCAAGCATCGTTGTCCACAGTATTGGAAAGGAAGAGAAAATATGAAATTAGCAGTAACTTACAGTAATGGTCAAATTTTCCAGCATTTTGGCAAAAGCAGCGAGTTTAAGCTCTATACTATTGAGGATAATAAAATTACCAGCTCTGAAGTCATCAGTACGAATGGTGAGGGACATGGAGCTTTGGTTGGCATTCTGAAACAGCAGCAGGTTGATACTTTGATTTGTGGTGGCATTGGTGCCGGAGCACAGAGCGCATTGGCTGATGCAGGTATTACTCTTTATGGTGGAGTAAAAGGTTCTGCGGATGAGGCGGTAGATGCATTGTTGGCAGGTAAACTGTCATATGATCCTGCGGTTCATTGTGATCATCATGGGCATGGTCATGGTGAAAAGCATGGCCATTGCCATGAAGGCCATGGTGAAGGTCATTGTCATGGAGAAGGTCATGGCGATGGTCACTGTCATGGTGAAGGACATGGTGATGGTAAAGGTCATTGCAAAGGCAATGGACAGGGAAATGGTAAAGGCAATGGACAGGGTCAGGGCCATGGTAAAGGCAATGGACAGGGACATGGCAAAGGTAACGGACAGGGTCGCGGGGGTCAAGGTGCCCATTGACGATTATAGTTTTGTGCTGTATAGTTAAACCTGTGTGATGTTTAATATTATATTATAGGAGGCCAGTATTTATGGCAGAAGAATGTAATCATGACTGCAATTCCTGTGGAACTACCTGTAGTTCCGATACCCGCAAGATGGGTGATATGTTTGAGGCACCTAATGACCTCAGTAACATCCGCCATGCAATTGCCGTTGTCAGCGGTAAGGGTGGTGTCGGTAAATCTCTGGTAACAGGATTGCTTTCTGTGGAAATGTCCCGAAAGGGCCGGCATGTGGGCGTAATGGATGCTGATATTACAGGTCCTTCTATCCCTAAAATGTTTGGTGTATCAGGGGAAATAATAGGTAGTCAGGCAGGTGCCTTTCCAGTGACATCAGCTGGTGGGATTGATATTGTCAGCATGAATCTGTTTCTTGAAAACAATACAGATCCGGTTGTTTGGCGCGGTCCAATTTTAAGTGGAGTAGTAAAGCAGTTTTGGCAGGATGTTATATGGAACGATGTTGATTATCTCTTTATTGATATGCCACCTGGGACTGGCGATGTGCCGTTAACTGTCATGCAGTCCATTAAGCTGGATGGTATCGTCATAGTTACCAGCCCTCAGGAGCTTGTTTCCATGATTGTGGCAAAAGCCGTAAAAATGGCTTCAGCAATGAAGGTTCCGATTTTGGGGCTTGTGGAAAATCTCAGCTATTTTGAATGTCCTGATTGCGGGAAAAAGCATGAAATCTTTGGCGCAAGTCACCTTGAGGAAATAGCCAAGGAATATCATTTGGATATTTTGGGGCGTATTCCTATTCAGCCTAAATTGGCGGCCGAATGTGATGCCGGTCAGATTGAATCCGTGGAGGATTCCTATCTTCAGGAAGCTGCTGATAAGCTGTTGGAGCTGGAGAAAAAAGCCTGATAGGCTGTATATTTTCATAATAAAATTTAAGGCAGTGGTGCATTATTTCGCATCACTGCTTTATTAATGTCCCCAATATTGTGAGAAATGTTTAGAGAGTATTTTATTGCAGCATATTCTGAGGATATTAGGACTAAAGCAGTATTTTTCTTTAGAGGGGAGAAAACAAAATAAAGGATTTTGTCATTGCATGAAGAAATAGATAAACAGCATTAAGAGAAAAGAATGGTTTGTGTTCTTTTGGGGGCATGATTATGTATGGTGATTTACTTGACCGGGAAAAGGAAATACTGCAGACATATTCGGATAATATAGAAACCTATGTTGAATTAGGCGAAATATTACATACCAAGCTTACTGAGATGATAAAAAAGAACGGTTTTTTTACCATGGATGTATGCCATAGGATTAAAACAGTTGGCAGCTTGGCTGAAAAGCTCAGGAGGAAGAGCGGCAAGTATGCGTCTATTTATGATATTACTGATTTATGTGCGGCAAGAATCATTTGCTACTTAAATGTAACAGTTGATGAAATAGCAGATGCATTAAAGAAAAATTTCGTCTTGGACAAGTTTAACTCCATTGACAAGCGCAAGGCTCTAAGTGCCACTCAGTTTGGGTATTTGTCGTTGCACAACGTGGTATCTTTGAAGCCTGATGAGGGCTTTAGGCCTGAGTTGTGTAAAATACGCTGTGAGATCCAGATAAGGACAGTATTGCAGCATGCCTGGGCAGAGATTGAACATGATTTGGGATATAAGAGCAGCTATGGCGTACCAAACACCATTCGTCGGGAATTTTCCCGCATTGCAGGCTTGTTGGAAATTGCAGACAATCAGTTTGTTGAACTTAATTCAAATATTCAGCAGTATAAGAAGGATATTGCTGAACAACTGGAAAGTGGTGAGTATCAGGCCCTTCCTTTGGATGAGGTAACCCTGAACGAATACCTGACCAAAAACGATGAATTCTTTGAATTTGTCGAGATGTATAGTAACGCGGCTCAGGTGGAATATTTACCTACGCCGGCATATGGGCATCTCCGCAGTCTTTCCTGGTTGGGAATAACAAATTTGGGAGAGCTGTATAGTGCCTTGTTGGAGTATAGTGATACTATGCTGAAGATTACCAGGTATATTTGTCAAAAAAGTAACCTGGATTTTTTCACCACCAATGTTATGTTTAATAATTTGTGTCAGGCCATGCTTATTAAAAACAAATATACCAGAGAACAGATATCCAGATTTATGTCATTGACGGCCAATGGCAATATGGAGAAAATACGGTTGGATACCGATGAATTATTTGAGCTTAGCAGAAAGCTCAGGCTGGTTTCTGATAATAAATGGATCACAGGTATCTGGGGAGATGTATAGAAAGGATTTGTATGAGTTGTGCGGATTTACACCGGACTGGTGAAAAAAACAGGTTATCAGACCTTGGGCTTATCAGTCTGATAATACTTTTCCTCTTGCTCTTGGGGAGCTGCAGCTCCAATGCTTCTGAGCTGGCAGATAAGGGGTATCAGCTGAAAAAAGTGGTAGTATTCAGCCGCCATAATCTTCGCGCTCCACTAGTTTCAGCTGATTCTGATGTGGCAAGACTTACAAATAATACCTGGCACCTGTGGGATGTTCCGTCCGGTAATCTTACTCCCCGGGGAGAAGTAAATGAAGCCCTTATGGGACATTTTTTTCGGTGTTATCTCATAGATGAAGGCTTTATGCCTGAAAATTGGCAACCATCTATTGGTGAGGTAGTCTTTTATGCCAATTCCTTTCAACGAACTATTACAACGGCCCGTTTTTTTGCCGGAGGGATGATGCCAGTGGCGAATATACAGGTGAAGTATCTGAAGGCTATCGATAAATCTGATGAGGTGTTTATAAGACCATTGGCTTTTGATACTCCAAGGTTTTATGAATTAGGTATGAACTTCCATAATAATAAGATTCCGGATTATCTTATGAGAGCGCAAAAGGGGGTTAGTACCCTGGATAAGGTGCTGAATTTTAAAAATTCGCCTTATGCATCGGAAACAGGGATTGACGCAATGGACCCTATGGACCTTTCCTTACGGTTGAGGGGCAATGATAATGTAGTGAGATATGAGGGCTTTTTCGTTAAAGCCTACAAGGCGTCAGATACACTTATTATGCAGTATTATGATGAACCGGATGATAATAAGGCAGATTGGGGTGCAGGGCTCACGGAAAATGAGTGGCAGGATATTGGGCTTTTGTATACCTTAGGCTTGGGCATGCTTGTGGATAATCCGGCCCTGTATTTGAGAAATACTAATCTTTTGCTACAGGAAATAGATGCTGCACTAAAAGATGAAAATCGTAAATTTACTTTTTTATGTGGACATGATACCAATCTGGTGATGCTGTTAAATGTTTTGGGCGCAGGTGATTATCA
>NZ_JAILFV010000016.1 GCF_024697385.1 Anaerovibrio sp. | reverse complement strand
TAGCTCCATCTTGGAAATGTATTTGGCCAAAATCCCAAAAAGGTACAAAACGCACAGCAGTGGCATCAGCCCTGGTATCAAACGCCAGTGACCTATCACATAGACATCGTTTTCAATATAGATAAGGTTCCCGGTAATACCTCCTATAAAGACCAGGATAATATCCGCCAAGCCAATGATAACAGCAGGCTTTATTGTCATATAGGATATTTTGACCTTGGTACGGATAACGGATACCAAGTACATGGAATAAACAATGAGCCAGACTCCACCAAAGGAGTAGGACAACATGCTGACCAGCAGCCAGGTAAAATGGGTATGGGGAACAACAGTAAGATAGCATTTATAGGCATCTACACCGGTACCAATTATGATTACCACCAGATTTAGGATGAAACAACGGGTGGACTCCTTGTGTACCTTGGAATTCACAATGGTACCAAAAAGAGTTATCAGCATAAATCCTATACAGACAATATCGGCTGTGATTATTACCGTATCCATAACGCAACCACTCCCTGCTTTTATTGCACTTGCCAGTCAAAATATTTTTCTTCCGGAGAGAAATATTTGAACACCAAGTTATAAATTGTAGGTGATCAGGGTTTTATTTGATTTTTCTGGCATATTTCTCACCAAAAATATCAGCAATCTTAGCTTTGGCCTTCTGCCTGATTTCGTCATTGATATATGCCTGGGCCAGCACCAACGCCAGGGCTATAGCGGCTGCATCATCTGTGTAGCCTATTCCCGGCATGATGTCCGGAATGAAATCAATTGGGGCTATCAGATAGCCAAGGGCGCCATATATACCCATCTTCACCTTCTTGGGACAATGGGGGGATTGGGCCACATAAAATAGCTGAAGAGCCTTGTATACCAGCTCCAGGCCTATTTTTGAAGCATGCTTTTTTATTTTTTCCCAAAGGCCTTCCTCGGAATATTCCTCTGTATATTCGTTGATGGTATCCTCATTGATATCATATTTCTTTTCTTCCTCGGTGGCCCTGAATTCCTTCAGGTCTTCTTCATTTACATTGATTTGATCAGCCATATCATTTTCCTCCCGGCGTTCCTGAAAATAGGAGAATTCCTTTTCATCTTCTAATATTCTTCATCATAGGGACTTATCCCTTCCAATCATCCTTCTGTATAAAATTAGATTAATTTTGTCCAGGTCCCAATGAGGGATTCAATCAAAAAAGGGAGGAAATTCATCCTCCCCCAAAGCCTTGCTGCAAGGTATCATTTCATAAAAATTCGACGCTTCCGTCCTCTATACGATAAATTGCTCCTATCACCCGCAGCCCTTCCTGCTCATCCTTTTGGATTTCCAGGCTGTCCTCAATGTGTCTAATGCTTTGTTGCACATTTAACACAGCTGCCCTGTAATCATCGGTTTCATCCCCAATGGCCTGTTTGATTTCATCGGTGATGAACTTGATAAAGCCATCGGGATCATGCTTGATTGCCGCCTTTACTGCCCCGCAGCCTGTATGGCCCAACACCACTATGAGCTTTGCTCCCAAATGACCGGCTGCATATTCTATGCTGCCCAGCTGATGCTCATCAATTACATTTCCGGCCACCCTGATGGTAAACAAATCTCCTATAGCGGCATGAAAAATCCTCTCGGGAATCACCCGGGAATCTGAACAGCCTATTATAATTGCATATGGCTCCTGCCCGTTTTTGGCAAAATGCTCCAGGGTTGCATCCGAAATATCGGAATGAAAGGTATCCTTGGATTGATATGCCAGATTTCCTTCCTTAAGTCGTGAAATTGCCTCATCTGCTGTAAGCATACTGCACCTCCATATCATAAATCAGAAAACCGTCAAATCTCACATAGGCTTTTCCCCTGCACTGATATAATTCTATTTTTTTAATGAAATACCTTCATTTTGATTGGATATGCTTCCACCATACAATAAATCCGGCAATTGTCAGTTATCCATGCCCTGACAAAGATTGTTTCAATATATTGTGTTGTTGGACTGGCACCACAACATCCTGCTAGCATCATTCACCAGCATGTTGATGGTTTTCACTAATTTTTATTATGAAATAGATACTAAAAGGTCCTTTTTTTGCCCAGGTAACGATTGTCGAATAATACAATAAGAACATATAATTAAATAAACAAAAAGTATATATTCACGCTATAATACCAATCTGGAGGCTGCACTGTCAGACTCTTAAATGTATTAATCATGTCATAGAAAGGAAGGGGAAAATATGCTTAAATTTCTAGGATTTGAAATCAGAGCTCCACTTGACTGTATCTTTTATACTGCAAGACTTCGTATTTATAAGCACAGTGCAAAATATGAAATTCTCAATTTGCCACATGACCAAAAAGAAGAAACCACTCTATACAAAAACAAACAACTTCCAATCAAAAAACCAGAACTGCTGTCCGCATGGGAGTCCCTCAACATCAACTCCTGGGATGATGAATATTTCCCCCCCATGGGTGTTATAGTTTGTGATGGGCTGGAATGGGAGCTAGTCTACCGTGAAGAAGGTCAAAAATCACGGCATATATTTGGTAAAAATGCTTATCCACCAAACTGGAAACAGTTTATCCTGTGGATTGATGCATTGATGCCAGAAATGAAGTTTGCTGATTTTAGTGATTTAGAGAATTTTTAAGTATTCTTTGAAATGAAAAGTCCCCCTGGTACAAGGCAAAATTGAGACGGGGACACGGACAAAAATTAACACCGGACTGAGCAATCTTGGAAAGAAGATACTCATATACATCACCACGGATGTCTGTCTGGTGAAGTTCTTCCATCATGGAACAAATCTCATCCATTGCATCTACAATCTTGGAGAGCTTCAAAGGTGTGTTTACCTTAAAGATTGCGTCATCCATGTATTTGCTATATGCGGGGTTCTTGTCTCCATGAAGATTCTTTATACTCATTGTCAATGTCAATTACATCAAATTTACAAAAATGATGCAATTAAATAAACAATGATGTAATTAAAAAATCCCTACAAACTGTTTAAATTAACAGTTCGTAGGGATTTCGTATATTATTCAAACTCAACGGTAACATACAAAAAGCTGGACTACCAACTGGGATGTCATTACACCAATATTCAAGTTTTTAGCTACGGTCAGAAAAGTCATATATACCACCAATGCCATTGAAAGCCTGAATTTCAGCTACAGGCGATTAAACCGCCAGCGAAGCGTATTTCTAGAATCACAGGCTTTAATGAAGGCTCTGTATCTGGCAACGACCGAGGCCACAAAAAAAGTGGACTATACCAATCCGCAACTGGGGCCGCGTATATGGCGAATTCAGCATTATGTACGAAGACCGGATAAACTACTAATTTTTCAGCAATATAAAACAGCTGAGGTTATTATTACCTTGGAGTAATTCTAGCCTCAGCTGTTTGCCCTGCACTGTCTCACGATTTATCTGACCGTGAGCATTTGACTGGCATACACATAAAATATATATTGTTTTTAACCATAGAAGATCTTATTTACAGAAATTTTTTCATAGTCTCTCAATTATTCAACCTTACTTCCACATACACTGCAGAATTTTTGATTTTGATCAAGTTCTTCTCCACATTTGCAGACTTTTTTGCCACTCATGCTTGCACCACACGATGGACAGAACTTTTTACCTTTATTAACGAGTTCACCACAGGATGGACATTCATCTTTTGTAAGTACATCTAAGGATGTCCCGCATTCAGCGCAAAATTTTTTACCTTCTTCTACTTCTGCACCGCAAGAAGGACATTTATATGTTGTTTTAAGCACCATACTACTTCCACAATGAGGACAAAACTTTTTACCAAGTTCCACATCCTGACCACAAGACGGACAATTTGCCGATAATTTACCACCGCAATCCGAGCAAAATTTCGTATCTTTTGGATTCATCGAGCCACAAGATGGGCATTTGGTTTTAGAAGAATCCGTTCTTTCAAATGATATGTTTCTCCTTACTGAATTACCGCCAGACATGATATACTTTTCTATACAAGCAAATACTTTATCCGGTAGCTGTTTTTGCATATATGCCCCTACACCCGCAGTTATTGCCAAAGGGGCAAAGAGTAAAATTCCAACTCCGGCTGCGCCGACTTTATCTGCCCATTTACCTATGCCGATGTTTACCAGCACATCGCTGTCACCACTAGGAATAATCTGTACCTGTAAAGCCTTTCCAAGCCCCGTTAAATTTTTCCATCCCGATGATTCTTTTGCTTGAACAAGATAACCATCAGGCGAGGACATTCCCTCAACGGTAAGTTCCTCTTCATTACGTAAATACATCTCAACTTCGTGTCCTATTCCTTCAATTGTTACGCCTTCTCTAATGTGAAAAATTTTTGAATCAGCCATTTTTATCCCTCCATTTATGTAGAATAATTTTCCATTGAAGACGGCTTGTTATGGTTACTAATGGCAATTCCTCCCTGTGATATTTCTTCCATTCATGATGTATATTCTATATGGATATATTTCTACAGGGGGGGACGTTCCTGCTTAAAGTGAAAACATTTTAAAAAATAATAAAGTATCACTCCTTACTTTTATTAATTATTTTTAGCATCAAAAAAGCAGAATCTCTCGACTCTGCTCCTTTTAATACATATTCTTTTCATTCTACGCTATTTCTTTATTAATAGTATCTTTTGGTTCTGGTATAGGCATGCCATCCTCTAAAGTGCACGATAACCAGCACCGTTTGGCATCTTCAATCATATATTGAAGTTCTTCCCAAGTGTCAGCACAGGTAATACACCCAGGCAAATCTATAACACGTGCAGCATATCCGCCTTATGGAGTAGGAAAAACCTCCACCTTATATGGCAAAGACATGTCATACTCCAAATCCTTTGTCATATGATTCCCTCCTGTTCCAACACTTCCTTCACAGTTTTAATCGTAAATTGTTTTCTGTCTTTTAATTTAAGCTCCATATTATTGCTACGGATTACTCCATTTTCTCCCACCATTTATCATATTTCTCTGATGAAATATCTTCAATATTTACTGCCTCACCGATTTCTGGAGTAAGGAGTTGATAATCTTTTCCCTGCGAGGCTTCTGTCAGCTTCTGATATGGCTCCTGCCACGGATGGCGGGCCAAAGCAAACTTTCCGCCATGAGCAGGCAGCAACACTTTTGCTCCCACATCCACCGCCGCTTTAGCGGTTTCCTCTGGCAACATGTGAATAGCGTGCCAAGCCATATTATACTGGCCATTTTCGCCAAGCATCAGATCAAATCCACCGAACTGCTCACCAATGGCCTTAAAATGGGCCCCGTAGCCCCCATCACCACTGTAATAAACCTTGTGAATCGGCGTTACAAAGGCAAACCCACACCATAAAGTCGGATTTTGCGTAAGAAAACGACCCGAAAAATGCTGTGACGGCAGAATATGAATAGAAAAATCTTCTGCAATTTTTATTTCCTTATCCCAATCTTCTTCGTGAAGAATTTGCAGATCGAACCCCCACTGCTCAAAATATTCTCCCACCCCCAGAGGGCAAACGATATTTTTGATTTTGTCTTTTAAAGCCATTACTGTAGTATAATCCAGATGATCCCAATGGTCATGGGAAATAGCCAACACATCAATATCCGGCATATCAGCAGCAGTATAGATATTGCTGCCTGAAAAGGCTTTATTGATGAAAAACACTGGTGAGGCATAAGAGCTGAACACCGGATCAATTAAAATTCGCCGTCCGCCCAACTGCATATAGAATGTGGAATGCCCCATCCACACCACCAAATCCTGTTTGATATCCAGTTTTTTCAAGTCAGTTTTATGGGACAACATAGGCTCCTTGGGGGAAAGGGCTGACTTATCCCCAAATAGAAATTTGGCGGTAGCAACAAACCGATTTTCCCCACTGTCCTCACTCATCACCTGTACTGGCACTAGATTTTGAAACTTACCGTTGATGTAATGGGGTGAAGCCTGAATGCGGGCCAAGCGCTCCCCCTGAGGCAACCGCCCAAATTCCGGTCGATGTATAAAGCTATATCCCCCCAGAGAAACCATCCCCACCGCCACCAGACCTCCAATAATAAAATTCCGTCTATTCATGTGCCTTCACCATTTTCACACCACTTCAATCAGCTCATACCGGTCGTTGCCCATACCAAGCTCCTTCATAGCCGATAATTGACGCAAGCCCTCCCGGCTTTCAATACGCTCAATAAGGTCATTTTTACGGGAATCCTTAAAATTATATACCAAATCAATAGAGGCTTGGTCAATAGCCAAAATATCCGTTGAAGCCAATATGCCGATATCCGGGATAACCGGCTCCGCTGCACTGGTTCCGGCGCAATCACAGTCCACTGACATACGCCTCATCACATTTATAAATGTAATATTCTTGCCAAAATGATCACAAACAGCCTTACCGCTGTCCGCCATAAGCTCCATAAAGAGACCACCCATGACCCATTTACCGTAGTCCTGAACGCCATGAACCTGCAGTTTTCCCTTTTTGCCTGAGGCACAGCCAATGGCAATATTTTTCAATGAACCGCCAAAACCACCCATGGCATGGCCTTTGAAATGAGTAAGCACCACCAGGGAATCATAGTTAGTCAAATGGCTTCCCACAGCCACCTCTTTAAGATGTAAACCGTTCTTTACCGGGAAATTCACATCCCCGTCTTCATCGATTATATCCACCGGGCAAAAGGTCCAACCGTTAGTCTGCAAAGTATCCCGATGCTGCTGCGTAGTAGACCGGGGTCCTCCATAGGCCACATTGGCCTCGATAATTGTACTGTTTGGTATCTGGCTCTGGAAGGCTTGTACCATATCCCGTGGTAAAATATTGGGACCATGGGGCTCACCAGTATGGAGCTTGATTGATATTTTACCACTTATTTCACTATTAACCTTTTCATACAGCTTTTGAAGGTGCTCTGCATCAATATGCTTGGTAAAATATACCTTCGACTTATCTGACGCTTGTACAGCTGCTTTATTGGCATTTGATGCAGGAACTGTACTATCTGCGGCTTTTGCTCCACAGCCTGTTACAAATCCCGACAATCCGGTAAGACCTGCTCCGGCAATGGCCACACCGGCCATCTTCACAAAGTTACGTCGTGACAAATTGGACATAACATTATCCCTCCTAAGCCGTAAATTCTATACTTCTTCCTATGCAAAAGAATATCATAAATTTAAAATTTGTTAAATAAGACTTATTCAGTGGGAGATTTATACGCCCACTGAATGTAGTCGAATTAATCCAGAGCTTATGGGGGCTTTTCTCCCACCTAAGAGGGGGGAACTTCACACC
>NZ_JAILFV010000184.1 GCF_024697385.1 Anaerovibrio sp. | reverse complement strand
GCTATACATTTTAATATTTATGGAAACAAAAACCTTATCGCTGAATTTCCGCAAATATGGCACTGCATATTCTTCAAACATAGGCTGCATTTCCTTTGGCGGTCCCGGAAAAAGCATACAGTACTTATCCCCATGGTTCATAATACACCCCGGGGCAGTGCCATGATGGTTGTACATAATCAGAGAATCCTTTGGTACATAAGCCTGCTTTTTTTGACTGTCACTAAACTCTGTAAAGCCATTACGGGTAAGACGCTGTTTCATCATATCCCAGGCCTTGTCATCCAGTACCACTTCCTTATGAAAATAATCCATAAGCATTTCCTTGGTGAGATCATCCCTGGTAGGTCCAAGTCCTCCGGTGAGAATGACCATATCACAACGTGTATATGCCACATCAAGGGCAGACTTTATCCTGTCAGGATTATCCCCAACAACAGTCTGATAAAAACAATCCAGGCCCAGATGTGCCAGTTGCCTGGAGATATATTGGGCATTGGTGTTGACTATATTACCTAAGAGAAGCTCCGTTCCTACACTAATTATTTCCACAATCATGGTATCATCTCCTATCCTTTAATATTCTATTGAAAAATCGGATAAAAAGAAAGGAACTTTTTATGCAATATTCACAAAAAGTTCCTTATGCAGCAATAATATTATTTTAGAATTTATAGGTATAGTTAAGCATTATGGTCATTGGACCGCAATAATAGTTAGAGGAAGAATTTGAAACGCGGTCGCGACGGCTGAGAAGGTTCTCAATATTGAGATTCAGTTCGTTATGCTTGTCCGGTGTATATATAAAGTTCATACTTGACAGGAGATAAGGCTTAAGCGGCTCATTAGGCTGGGACTGTGATTGGTAACGGGAACACATGTAGCTGAAGGAAAGATTTGATTTAAATTTATTCAGCCTATAGGTTACACCACCATTGAGCTGCAGCCTGCCATAAATATTCTCCCATTTCCCCATCATTTGTGCTTTCTTATCACTATTACTCTTGCTCTGAGGATGCTGCCAGATTATGCCATAATTATAGCTCCACCTATCGTGACCATCAATATTACAGGACAGCTCAATACCTGTATTACGGTAATCAACATTTACATATTGATACTGTTCCTTGTCCCCATCCCAGGAAGCTGTAATATTATCCTTGACATCAGTATGGAACAATGCAGCCTTCCAGGTGTGACTGCCATGATTCTGCTTCCAGCCAAATTCATAGTTAATGCCCTTCTGTGGCTTAAGATCAGGATTTGGAATGGCAAAGTCACTTTCCTTATACATATCAGAAAGGCTGGCCAGCTTAAAGGACTGGGCAACAGACAGATAGAGATTATTTTCTTCGTCCATCCTGTGCAGCCAGGAGCCTGACATGCTGAAATTACTGTAATTCTGGCTCTTATAAGCTCCTGTGGTCCAGGTTTCACGGGCACCAAAGGTCATATTGTTTTTGGCATCAAAATCATGATCAACCTGGGCAAAGGCCGCCCATATATTTCTGTCATAAATAGGATTGCTGGTACCATCACTTTTGAGATACGCATTATAGCTTTCCCGCATTCCGTTAAAGCCTGCAGTAAGATTTGTACTGTTATTTAAATGCCATGTTTTCTGCGCATCCACACCATAGGTGTTATTCTTTTCCCTTGAGTGATATTCTGTTCCCAGGAATTTATATTTATCGGTAAAGCCCTTGGATTCAATAAAGGAAATGTTGTTAAATAAGGAAACCTTCCAGTCATTATCATGGAATACAGCCTGCATATTGTGAATTATGGTATCATATCTTCTGCTCTGATAGAGATCCCCAACCTTTGCTGTTCCGGAATATCCCAGATTAGCAGTAATATAACGGTCATAATAGCCCATATTCTCAGAGAAATTATAGAAAACATCCCATTTATCACTTATCTTGCCGTATATGTTCAGACTTTCCTTGGAAAGATCACGGGTATAATATCTGAGCTCTCCTTTACTTATGATAGCAGGTGATGAAGTATCGTGCTTTTTACCGATCATGGATTTTGAATAGCTGATGCGCCATCTGTCATCTCCTACATTAGCACCGTACTTGTAGGAGCTTCTGTTACCAAAACCGATATTAACTGAATTAGCCTCACAGCCTTTTTTCAGAATGATGTTAACCACACCACCTACAGCAGCCGAACCATAAAGCACTGAGCCATTTCCCTTGATTACTTCAATACGCTCAACATTGCTTGCATCGATAGCACTCAAATCGTATTTTCCACGATAACTGATTGGCGTACCGTTTATCATGACAAGGGTTCCATCAGCATAGCCACGCATAATAACATCATTGGTCATGGTTCCCATATTGGCATTGGCATCACCAAGGGAATCATACTGAATACCGGTAACCTTTTTAATAGCATCTGTTACTGATGTAACACCACTGTCTTTAATTTCCTCAGCAGTTATTATTTCCGTGGAAGCAGCTACATCCACATCCTTCTTTTCAGTACGAGTGGCAGTTACGACTACTTCCTCATCACCAAAATCAGCCACATCAGCAGCCAAGACACTGGAGCTTCCGGCCATTACAGCCAGGGCAACAGCCATACCCAAGTACTTCCTGTTTTTCATTTCCATTTCTCCTTCGTTGAATAAAAATATTATTTGATACCGGTATTTTTCCTGAGTAAATACAGGAAATACGGTGTACCAAGCACTGCAGTCATGATTCCAACATTGATTTCCCGGTTGGTTAACAGTATTCTGCCTATGGAGTCACACAGGACCAGGAATACTGCACCGGCCAGGATACTTGCCGGTAAAAGGTGCTTATGATTTGGCCCCACCAGCATTCTCATCATGTGCGGAATAATGAGACCTACAAAACCAATACTACCGCTTATACACACACTTGAAGCAGTGGTAAGTGCGGCAACAATAAGTAAAATCAATCTGTATTTTGCTACAGGCATCCCCACTGCCTTGGCTTCTGCCTCGCCAAGGGCCAATATATTAAGATGCCTTGCCATAAACAGCATTATCATAATTCCAAGACTTATGGGAACAATTCCCATAAGTACATGTTCCCAACGCCTGTAATCAAGGCTGCCGATGGTCCAGAAAAGGTATTGCTGCACCTTATGGTCGTCCATGATGGTAAGAACTGCGGCAGTGACAGCACTGAAAAGCATGCCAACCACAACACCTGCCAACAACAGCGTCAAAACAGGGATTCTGCCATTCCTGGTAGCCAAACCTATCGTAAGGCTCACTGCTATTATCGCCCCGGTAAAGGCAAAGATTGGCAAACCAATCATACTGGTGCTGTTAATACCAATACATATGGCCAAAACAGCACCCATGGTGGCACCACTGGATACACCAATTATTCCGGGATCGGCCAGGGGATTACTGAATAATCCCTGCAATACCGTACCTGATGCAGCCAGGCCTGCTCCTACCATAAGACCAACTACTGTCCTGGGAGCCCTAATGAACATAAGCACGGCTTCCTGCTGGGCAGAAATATCCATATCCTGTAAAAAGGACAGACCCAGCTGATGAAAGCACCAGCCCACTACCTGCATAAAACCCAGATCATACTGACCGGCCGACAGGGATAAGCCAAAAACAACGCAAAAGGCTATCAATAAAACCGCTGTTACCAGCTTACGATGATATGTTCTCATGATTCACCCATCCTTTCAGCACCTACAATGGTATCAAGGAGCTGACGCTTTCTGACATCTGCCTGTACCGGAACTGTAAAGATATCGGCATGTCCCGTCTGGGGATTTTTCATGGAACATATGTCTACACCATAGGCCTCAGATAAAAGCCCATCTGTTAAAACCTTTTCCGGTTCAGCATCAGCAAATACGGAACCATTATGAAGCAAAATTACCCTGGAACAATACCTTGCTGCCAGATTCAGCTCATGAACAACCATGATAACTGTCTTGCCCCGCCTGCACATTTCCTGACAAAATCTAAATATTTCCTCCTGATAGAAAAGATCTAGACCTGCTGCAGGTTCATCCAAAAATAGGACCGGTGTCTGCTGAGCCAATACCTTGGCCAAAAGAACCCTTTGCCTCTGACCACCTGACATGGATCTGATAGGCGTATCCGCAAGATCTGACACACCGGTGTATTCCATACAGGCTTCAATAATTTTCAGGTCATCGTCTCCCTGCTGTTCCCACCAGTTAATATAAGGATAACGACCAGCCATTACCATATCCTTGGCTGTATAATCAAAGGTGAGCTCAATCTGCTGCTGCAGGTATGCAATCTGGGCGGCCATCTCCCGCTGCTGATAATCCTTTATATCCTTATCAAACAGGATGATGCTGCCCTGCCTTAACGGCAAAAATCCTCTCAGGGCTTTAAGCAATGTACTTTTACCGGCACCATTCCGGCCGATAATACCCACGAACTCACCCTTTTTAACAGAAAAAGACACCTTCTGCAATATTTTATTATTCTCATAACCTGTGGTTATATCATTTACCTTTAATATTGTGTTCATAACTTACTCCGCCACCGACAAGTGTTGCTGTTCCTCAAGGGCAAATTCATCGCCATATGCTGCATAGGCAATTTCCTGGGCTCCAAAACAAAAATCCTGGGATGATGCGTATATATAAGCATCCCTTGGTTCCCTGATGCCATCATCAGTTATTGCCTTTATCTGCTGCATTGAGGGGTCCTTCAGATATTTATCCTTAAACCCTTGATTGTCAAAGGAGCCATGCGCAGAAAAGCTTGGCAAAAGGATTATATCCGGATTGATTTTTAACAGCATTTCCTTGGTGAGCTTGTTTCCCCTGTTAAGACCGGCCTCTGCCAAACCATTGACCACACCGGCCCATTGGCACTTTTCATCAAAGACACAATCCTTGCCTCCATAATTTTGTACCAATGAAATCAGGGCAACACACTTTCGCTGGTTCTGTGGCACCAATCTGTCCACCTTATCCTTTAATGCTGCAAGCTGTTCATCCATCCTGGCTATAAGCTGAGGCCCTTTTTCAGGCTCCCCCAAGGCAGCTGCTATCAGGCGGATATTTTCCCTGATATCATCAAGATTTTTGGCACCACGGACAACTAACACATTTATTCCCATATCCCTTAAGGACTGGACAAAATCGTGATTACCCCAATCAGCTGCTATAACCAGATCCGGCTGCAAGGCCACCAGCTCTTCAAGCTTTGGATGCCTCACCCTGTTAGGAATTTGTCTGGCAAGCTCCACCACATTAGAGCTGTGTGGATCATCAAGATTGGTATTGCAGGCAATCATTCTGTCCGGCTTGGCAAGGCCAAGAACAATATTGTCTGTTCCCATGGTCAACGTAACAACACGGGATGGTTTTTCACTAAACCTGACCACTGTCCCCTGACAATCAGTGACCTCATATGCCCCATCAGAGCTCTGTGAAGTCATACCACATCCGGAGCACAGAACAGCCACCAGCAGTAAAACTACCACCATGAATCTGCAAATTACTTTCATAAGTTACTTCTCTCCCCTTTATTCCTACGATCTAAATAGATAAAAAAAACGGTTAGAAAAAACTTCTAACCGTTTTTGGGCATAAAAACAAAATAGCTTTTCTCCTAAAAGCAGAAAAGCAAGAATATAGCAATAAATGCCACATAATCCCCTTCCTGTCACTCGCAGGTATAAACGGTGATTGAAACAAACAGGCAGTTCTCCTGACTCGATTCATCGCTATGCTACACGCCTTCCCAAATTTCTTCAGTGGCTAAAACTATAGCTTTGCTCCTCTTACAGTGGCGGGACCGTGCTGGACTTTACCAGCTTCTCTATTAAGTCTTGCGACACCTGTTCCACAAATATTAAATTAGTGATGTCTTTAATAAAAAATCAAAAACATCACCTCTTTAGTATACCTATACATAAAAATTTGTCAAACTAATTTTAATCATAATTTAATTTATCATTTATCTTTTGTTAAGGCAAAAGAGGGAACAGTCTATAACTGCCCCCTCCCAGAATAAAAAGATATCATTAATTTAGTTTTTTCACAGCATAGGCTGAAATGAGAAAAATCATGATAAAGGCGATGACTGCGATATATTCCATATCAATTCCGGCCAATGGACTCAGCATGGCTATTACTGACAACACAGCAGAAGCAGATGCCACATGATACCCCTTTATAACGCCATTGTTCAAATTTTTCTTTTGAAAAAATAAAAATCTTCCAATTAGCGTTTCAACGAGCTGGGAGATATGCTCACCAGCTGTTAAAGATTGATTCCCCCTCACCTTAAGAGAAAGGGGACATCTTAAGCTCGTTATATTATTGAAGCTCCGTACAGCCACATCACAATATGTTCTGTTATACCATCTGGTCAAATATAACAAAATACCGCTTATGGCCATTAACACAGACAATAAAGCCATAATGCCCCATAAAAGCCTAGTTACCAGGAAAAAATGATTATGGAGATGAATATTCAGGGCTTCAGCAAGATTATTGCGCAAGCCTGTATCAGGAATATAAATACGATTATTTATATTATCGGCCTGAACAAAAACCAACTCATAGGGAGTATATAAATTTGTATTTTCCCTGGCATCGGCAATTTGAACTTCATAAAATCCATTATTTGCTTCCGGTATTACCATATTGACCATTTTTTTAGAAGGATACTCTTCTGTAAGCAGGGAAACAATCTCACCAGGATTTACCTGCTCCAAAGTAGCATATGAAGGTGCAGCATCAACGACCTCATAGGCATGGGCATAGTATACCTTTGTCATGTCAGAATAGCAGAAAATCAGTACACCTGACAATGTCATTATCAAAGCCCACGGACCGGCCATGGCACTGATAAATCTGTGCCAATCTGATAGCCATAGTCTGCGTGAATTCTTTCGTATGACACCTAAAGGAACCTTATTGGATATAGGACGATTAATGTAGTAGCCAGATACAATTGTCAATATGATCAATATACACAGGACATATAATATACTGCGTCCTATAGACCCCATACCAAGATTCTTATGAATGCGGCCAAACTGTTGCATAGTCAGGTCCATAAAATCCTGTTTTACAGCACCAGCTGGTGATATAAGAGATTGAGTGGCCACATCATAAAACATCCGTTTACTTCTGCCGTCTACATGGCAGCGTAAGCTCAACCTCCCACTGGATTCATAGAGGCGTATGCTTTCAACTTGGACCGAAGGGTAACTATCACGCAAAGCTGCGATAGCCTCTCCCGTGTGTGACCAAATTTCAGCACTGTCCATATCCTCTTTAATGACATATTCAACATTATCATTATTTCTATCTGCTATTTCACCACGAAACAGCAGAAAGAAACCGGTTATGCTTACAATAATAAATACAAGGGCAGAAATTATCCCCAAAATCTTATGTAGAGTATATATTTTATTCATATCGTCAGTAAATTAGAAGCTGGCATTCAGCCCAAACATATAATTGCGCCCATCAGTTGCCTCTGAAGCATAGTATTTGCGGTCAAAGAGATTATTTATACTGAACTGGGCAGAGAAATTCTTATTAAAGTTATAGTTAAAGGAAAGATTAGCCGTAAAGAAGGCATCCTCCGAACCATACTCACCGGTAACAGCATTCACGGACTGACGGGCACTGATGTATTGAAAATCCAGGTTAGCAGATAATTTTCCCAAATCATTTGCCAAACCAAAATGAATTAAATGCTTAGGAATATTCCAATTGCGCTTGCTTACACCATCACTCGTTAACTCACCTGATTCAAAGGTGTAATTAAAATATCCCCGCCACTGAGCATCAAAGGAATGCTTCAACTCAAGCTCAATACCCTTTTGCATTCCACTGTCCATATTGTAATATGCCTTTACTCCATTTCTGGTATCCAGTGCAATTTTATCATCAGTACTAATCCTAAACAAGGTCAATCCTAAGGATGTTTTGTCAGTAGGCTGGTATTTTGCGCCTAATTCAAAGGTTTTGGACATTTCCGGCTTTAAATCAGGATTTGCCTGAACTGAAGACATGGCATCTCCGGCACGACGGAATAATTTATAAATACTAGGTGGATTGAAGGAACCGCCGTAGCTGGCAAATAAGGTCAGTTTATCAGTTGGCTCATAGCTGACAGCTACCTTAGGACTGATATTGGAATAACTGGAATCTGAATAATCCTTGCGTACATTATTTACAATAGAATATCCATCCTTTTTGTCAAATTTATCATACCGCAATCCCAAATATGTTTTCCAACGGGAATCAAGTTTTATTTCATCCTGAATGAATAACGCCGTATTTAATATATTGCCCCCTGCAGTATTTCCTTTGGTAGTTGTGGTGCTCCAATCCCTCCAATTAGTCAACTTCCAGCTGACATAATCCATGCTGTTTTTACTCCAGCCAAGACCTGCAACTATCGTATTATTGTTTATAATCCATGATTTTTGTATATCAAGATTTGTATTTTTACTTGGATATTCCGTTTTGCTTCCCGATCCACTCCAGTCAATGCTTTTAACTCCTGAAGCCGAGCTGTAACCTTCCTTATAGAGATTGCTATACCCGATACCAACCTTAAAGGTATTAGCCTTGTCCTCATAGGTTAACCGATGAATATCCTGGCCCCGTTCCCCATGATAGCCCAAAAAATCACTATATGATGCTTTGATAAAATCACCGTTTTGCGTCTCAATTGTCCCATTGTAAATTGACTTACCGGTTGCATCATGTAAATAGGAGAATGGATCATTATAATCATACTTGTAGTCATGATGCGCATAGGTATATCGCAGTTCCTTACTGTCAGTAAATTTGTAGTTTAAATTCAAATTTATATTTTCATTAATCTTACTCTTTCTTCCGCGACTGCCAATAACATACCCGCCATCAGACAGCTGGGGAAGATTATTAACAGCAATAGCCGTTCCGGCAGCACCAGGATATTTAATACGGTAATAACCAGGATAACCACCTGTTGTGCGTTTGTCATATCCAATATCAAAATGTACTTTATCAACTCCCCCTGAAATTGCAATACCGCGTTTCCAGGTACTGTTCGAGCCAACAGAAAGGTTAGTACGAACATGAATATCATTGTCCTCTGTATCATTGGTTATGATATTTACAACACCTGCCACAGCATGACCGCCGTAAAGGGATGAACCGGCACCGCGCACAATCTCAACCTTTTTTATATTTTCCATTGATATGGAATCCCAGTTTACTGTCCCATCAAAGGCGGAATTTAACTCCTGGCCATTATACATTACCAAAATATCCTTGCTATACAGCCCTCTGATACTGAGACCATCCTTTGTTTCCGCTGTAGGAGATACATAAATACCTACCTCCTTGGCCAAGGCATCACGAAGACTGAATATGTTTTGCTTGCGAATATCTTCACCTGTAATAACTGTAACATTTGCAGGAACGGACATTACTTTTTCTTCAATACGATTAGCCGTGACTACAACATCCTCGTCACCAAAATCAACAACCTCAGCTGCGTAAACACTGGAGCCTGCAGATATAATCGCCAGTGCCAATGCAATAGATAATTCTTTCCTCTTCATTCCTTTTCATTCCTCCATATTAAAATTTATATTAAATGGAGTAACTTCACCATATCATTAATCTGCCATAAAAAAAGCCTCTTCAAATGTGAAGAGACTGTCATAGAACACACGCAAAAAAACGCATCTCCCTCCCCGTCTCTCGCAGGTTAAACCGGTGATGTTAAACAGGCAGTTCTCCTGACTTGATTCATTGCTTGGCTACACGCCTTCCCAGATTTCTCCAGTGACCAAAACTGTAGCTTCGCTCCTCTTACAGTGGCGGGACCGTGCCGGACTTTACCAGCTTCTCTATTAAGTCTTGCGACACCTGTTCCATTAATATAAAATTGGTGATGTTCCTGTTTTATAAACAACAAAAACATCACCTACTAAGTATACCTTTAAATATTAATTTGTCAAACAAATTTACATAAAATATTAATTTAATAATTTATTATTTATTAAACATTGGTGTAGATAAATACCTCTCCCCGGTATCAGGCAATAATACTACTATTGTTTTCCCAGCATTTTCCGGACGCTTTGCCAATTCAAGCCCTGCCCATAATGCCGCTCCGGAAGATATGCCAACCAGCACGCCTTCCTTACGGGCAATTAATCGGCCGGTATTATAGGCATCATCATTTTCAACGGTAATTATTTCATCATAAATACCAGTATCCAATACCTCAGGGGCAAAACCTGCACCTATTCCCTGAATACCATGACTGCCTGAAACGCCTTTGGAAAGGAACGGTGATCCCGCAGGTTCTACTGCTACTATATTGACCTCAGGCTTCTGCTCCCTGAGATAACGGCCAACACCGGATATAGTACCACCTGTACCTATTCCAGCAACAAAGATATCCACCAAGCCATTGGTATCCTCCCAAATTTCCGGTCCGGTAGTCAAATAATGTGCCCGCGGATTAGCAGGATTTACAAACTGCCCCGGTATAAAGCTGCCGTCAATTTCAGCTGCAAGCTGCTCGGCTTTTGCAATTGCTCCCTTCATCCCCTTGCTTCCATCTGTAAGAACAATCTCAGCACCATAGGCTGCTATAAGCTTCTGCCGCTCTATGCTCATGGTCTCAGGCATGGTAATTATCAGCCGATACCCCCTGGATGCAGCCACAGAAGCAAGCCCTATACCTGTATTACCGGAGGTAGGCTCAATAAGGGTAGCCCCGGGACTGATTATACCCTTTTTTTCAGCATCGTCTATTATGGCCCGTGCTATACGATCTTTGGCACTGCCGGCCGGATTAAAATATTCCAGCTTGACTACCAGCTTAGCCTTTAAATTTTTCTCTTTCTCGATATTAGTCAGCTCCAACAAAGGAGTCCTGCCAATCAGTTGTTCAATTGCAGTATATATTTTCGCCATAAGTCATACTTCCTTTACACAAATTTTAAATTACAATACAAGATAATATTCTTTGTTTTGAACTACTTTCCTGCATTAAAAAGAATTATTCACAATAAACTGATGCCCATATTCATTACATCATGACCATAAAATAATAATCCTGATGTTACCAAGAAAATTTCAACGGTACAAAGGTAACAAATAAAATGATATTTAGTATTAACCACCGTACCGGCAAAATTTCACCTCTAATCCGTCAAACAGCCTTGAAGGCCTGTTCCAAATCACCAATAATATCATCTATATGCTCCGTACCTATCGAAAGGCGTATCGTGTAATCTGTTATTCCTGCCAGTCTAAGTTCTGAACTACTGAGTTGGGAATGCGTAGTTGTGGCCGGGTGGATTACCAATGATTTCACATCTGCAACATTGGCCAACAGGGAAAACAGCTTCAGATTGTCAATGAAACGGAAAGCAGCAGCCTTATCTCCGGCAATTTCAAAAGTGAATATAGTAGCACCACCATTAGGAAAATACTTTTCATATAGATCATGATCAGGATGATCCAAAAGACTTGGATGATTAACCTTCAACACCTTTGGATGCTTACTGAGATATGAAACCACCTTCTTTGTGTTTTCCACATGCCTGTCAAGGCGCAGGGATAAGGTTTCTGTCCCCTGGAGCAGCAGGAAGGCAGCAAATGGTGAAATGCATGCGCCTATATCCCTAAGTAAAATTGCCCGGATATATGTGATAAATGCAGCATCACCGGCGACCTCAGTAAATTTTATGCCGTGATAACTGGAGTTTGGTTCAGACAGCCATGGATATTTCCCGGAGGCTGCCCAATTGAATTTTCCACTGTCAACAATAACGCCCCCCAAGGTTGTTCCATGTCCACCTATAAATTTCGTGGCGGAATGAACTACAATATCAGCCCCGTGTTCTATTGGACGAATCAGGTATGGTGTACCAAAGGTATTATCAATGACAAGTGGTAATCCATGTTTATGGGCAATTTCTGCCAGGGCATCAATATCAGGAATATCAGCATTTGGATTTCCCATGGTTTCAATATAAATTGCTTTTGTATTGGACTTAATGGCAGCTTCAACTTCTTTAAGATTATGGATATCAACAAAGGAGGTAGATATTCCATACAAAGGCAATGTATGTGCCAAAAGGTTTGATGTGCCTCCATATATGGTTTTCTGTGCCACGATATGCTCTCCATGGGCTGCCAGTGCCTGAATAACATATGTTATTGCCGCAGCACCTGATGCCACAGCCAAACCACCTATACCACCTTCAAGAGCTGCAATTCTTTTTTCGAATACCTCCTGCGTGGAATTAGTAAGTCTTCCATAAATATTGCCAGGATCAGTAAGGCCAAAACGGGCAGCGGCATGATCCGAATTCTTAAATACATATGAAGTAGTGGCATATATAGGCACAGCGCGTGCATCAGATGCAATATCCGGGGTTTCCTGCCCTACATGAAGCTGAAGTGTCTCAAATTTATAATTACTCATAATCAATCTCTCCCTTGGTTATTCATATTATTTTTTATTGCATTAAAAAAGGGACTTCAGATGAGTCCCCGAAAAACAATCTGCTTTAATTACCCAAAAGTAATAAAAATTTAATCGGCAATAAACCGAACCAGATCATTGTTATCTCTTCGGGAACATAAAAACATCCAACAACACATTTCAAAATTATTAGGCATAATTAACATATTCATATTTATATCTCCCTTCATTTACAATGATCAAGCTTGATAAGGCAATATTACTCCCATAAACCTATAATGTCAATAGGTTTCTTATGTTTTTTAGCAACTTATTTAAAATAATTTAATAACCTGAGGTTATAACGCCATTGTTCAAATTTTTCTTTTAAAAAAAGAAAAATCTCCCAATTAGCGTTTCCCTTAAAGGGACTAACTTCGTGTCGCAACGAGGTGGGAGATATGCTCACCAACTGTTAAAGATTGATTTCCACCCACCTTAAGAGGACGGGGACATCTTAAGCTCGTTATATAACATAAAAATAGCGTGGCACTGAGGCCACGCCTATTAATTTGATTGAATTATTCTGTTATATCAGGTTTAACAATAACCATCTTGGCACTGCCCTGAGCACTTACAGAGCCATCCTCAAGAGTAATTTCAGATTTCATTTCCACAACATTTCTCTTTCTGCTGACAACCCAGCCCCTTACAGTTATAGGTGTACCAGTAGGAGTTGGCTTTCTGAAACGGACTTCCAGCTTGCCGGTAAAGGCAGGCTCTCCGGTACGGAAAAGATATCCGCCCATGGCTTCATCCAAAATTGTAGTTATAATACCGCCATGAACTACTCCGCCATAGCTTTGGTAATTTTCATCCAAAACTGTCTTGGCAATATATTGATTGGACAAAATCTGAAAGTTCAGCTTCAATCCAATTGGATTATTCTGCCCACAAGCAAAGCAATTTCCGGTATCTTCCATTTTCCTCAATTCTTCATCTGTTGTCATAGACCTTGTCCCCCAATAAAAAAGCAAAATTCAATTAATCCAGAGATGTTTGCTGCCGATTAAGCATCAAAGTACCTCAACAAGCTCAATCCGGAAATTCAATTCCTTGCCTGCCAATTCATGGTTGGCATCAAAGGTAATATTGGTATCGTCCTTGCTGGTAACTGTTACAGGGAAGGGCTGCCCCATTTGGTTGGTAAGGAATACCCTCTGGCCTTCCTCAAGTTCCTCCGAGCCCGGCATCTGCGCAATTTCCACGGTAATTACAGCGTTGGGATCAATCGGACCGTAGGCATCCTCAGGAAACATATGTGCATCCTTAATTTCGCCTACCTTCATATCAGCTACAGCCAAATCAAAGCCGTGTATCATCATGCCGGCACCACAAACGAACTCCAAGGGTTCGCCACGGTCATATGAGGAATCAAACTGAGTGCCATCATTCAAAGTTCCCTTATAATGTACCCGAACCTTTTTTCCAACATTAGGACCTTCAATACCTGTATCACCACAACCATGACAACCATCATGGCCACCGCATCCTCCTTCATGGCTCCCACAATCATGGCCATCTTCATGGTGATGGTGATCACAGGTTACACCTGCATTGACCAGCTCCCCGGCCAGATATGCTTCCACCGCCTTATCCACATCTCCCTGGGCTCCGGCACAAAGCTCAATACCTGCATCAGCAAGAGCATTCTGTGCTCCACCGCCAATACCGCCACAAATAAGAACATCTATGGACTTACCAGCCAAAAGTCCGGCCAAGGCACCATGGCCACTACCATTTGAGCCTATAACCTCACTGGAGACTACTTTTCCATCCTCAACCTCAAATACCTTAAAGGATTCTGTTTTGCCGAAATGCTGAAAAACATTTCCATTGTCATATGTAACTGCAATTTTCATTAATATACCTCACAAATAATATTTATTTTAAAACCATTATTCTTACTTCTTTTTTGATGCCTCATATACTTCAATAATTCTATTCTTGGCAATTTTCCCGGTGGTAGTACGGGGAAGCTCCTCCATTTCGTGAAACTCACGAGGAATTTTATATAACGCCAGATTCTTCTGAAGGAACCGCTTCAATTCGCGGACATTGATAGACGCCCCTTCCTGAACGCTGTAGAAACAAGCACCGGCATTCCCCCGCAGCTTATCAGGCACTCCTACCACTGCTGCCTCAGCAATCCCCGGGTACTGGTATACCAACTCCTCAATTTCACGGGGATATACATTTTCACCCATGCTGATAATAATATCCTTAATGCGGTCAACTATATAAAGAAAACCTTCCTCATCACTTTTGGCAACATCACCTGTATGCAGCCAACCATCCTGTATGGTCTGTGCTGTTGCTTCAGGCAGGTTCCAGTAGCCCAGCATTACATTATCACCTTTGACAACCAATTCACCTGGCTGTCCAGGGGCAACCTCATTATTATCAGAGTCCAACAGTCTATATTCCAGCCCCGGCAAAACCGGACCGATGGAGCCAACCTTTACCTTATCCGGACTGTTGACGGACACTACCGGAGCGGCCTCTGACAAGCCATAGCCTTCACAAATATTAATCCCGAATTTTGCGGTAAAATCCTGGGCTATCTTCAATGGAAGTGTTGTTCCGCCACTTATGACTACCCGCAGGCTTTTCATATCCTCCTGGCTGGCCAGCTTGGTCAACAGGGAACAAATAGGTGGAACCACATATATATCATTGATCTTTTCCCTGCGAATGGTTTCTATTGTCTCCTTTGGTGTAAAGGAATCCAAAATGACCATTTCAGCACCACTTAACAGGGTATATATAACAGACAGTGTCCACCCAAAGCAATGATACATCGGCAGTACACACAGTACCTTATATTCCCGCCTGCAATGAACAACCTTGTCAAACTGTGTGGCATTGGAAATAATGTTTTTGTGTGAAAGTACCGCCCCTTTTGGCTTACCTGTAGTCCCGGAAGTATAAATAATAACACAGGGACTGGTTTCCTGCAAAGAAGCCGGTGTCTGCGGTGCATCAGGATATTCATTGTCCAAGTAACAGTTTTTCAGGTCATGCTGAATTAAATCATCATTATATCCGTAATAGGCCAATGCTTCATCCAAATCAAGCTCCACATAGGTAAGGAGATGCTTTATACCTGCATCATTAATAATATAAGCAATTTCGCGCTGACTGAGCTGAAAATTGATTGGTACAGCTATTCCTCCCAATGAAACAATGGCAAAATATGCAAAAACATAATCAGCACTGTTTCGGGATAATATACCGACGCGGTCACCGGACCTTACCCCAATGCCGTAAAGATAATTACGATAAGCATCTACAGCCTCCTGCAATGCTTTATAGGTGATACGCCGTTCCTGGTCTACTATTGCAACAGCATCCGCTTCACCCTGATGAACTAATTCATGAATAAACATATACTCCTGCACTCATCCTTCATAATACAATTACAACAACTAAAATCTGCACATAATAATAATTATTATTCATCTCTGATATTCAATAACTTCATATAAACTAGCAGTTTATTATATCAAATAATATTTTAAAGTTCCAGTTATTTATGAGAAAAGGACTGTATGATATAGCCTGTTCTCTCCTCAAATGACCTGCCCTGAACAGAAAGCAGACTATTATACAGTCCATTTTAGATATTTTGACAAAGTCTACAATAGATGCAGAACTATTATTTGATAATTTTTATTCTTCCTTTGATTGAAGCATATTCTGCAGGGATTTTACCATGCAGCCTATCGGTAATAAATTGCTGCAGGCCTTCATTATCACTAAAGCCCAGCATTTCACAGCCAATGATGCTGGCCTCTGTTGTCAGACCGCCAAAGCTGTCCCCACCTTCAATGATAAATTCATTGACAATAATTTTATATTCACCGTTCAAATCAAATGGTTTTCCACCAACAGCTTTTATTGTCACACGATTCCCCGGTGCACCCGGCGCATAGAACAGAGAATCCGGATACTGTGGTCCCTTCTGGTAAGGTACTGTTAAATTCAGTGAAAATTCGATTCCTGATACCTGTGGGAATCCCCCCATCTCATCAGGTGTATTTTGGGTGCATGCCTCAATAATTTCCAGCAGCTTTTCTCCCTTGATGGTAATTGCCCCCAATTCATTCTCAAAAGGAAAAACTGCCTGCAAATCCTTAACCTTTATGTTGCCGGCATTAATGCCCGTTCTTACGGCACCACCATTTACGATGCAGGCATCGGCCTTTTTTCCAGCTTCCAGTTTCTGATTGGCTGACCACAATAATGCGTCAGCGCAGAAATCTCCTATTGCAGCCTCCTGATTTCTGAGGCCCGGCATTCTTGCTCCATCAAGGGCAATGGTGGTTTCACCCACAGATTTACCAAGCTTAAGATCAATGGCATATGCCGTATTATTTACCAATTTTTCAACATTCTTATCAGGTTTGGTATATTGGCCAAGAGTAATGAGATTTTCCTGCCATTTACCATTTACATATGTGATACAACCCAAATTTTGAGTATGACAGCCGGTTTCTACCCTGAGGGCACCATTGATTTCATCATTTTTTACTTTGTGATCATGAGCATCTATGAAAATATTAATTCCATTTACATGAGCTAAAATATCCTCGGAACGACTGCCGGCACAGCCATCTTCACTTCCCATATGACCTATGGCGATGATCAGGTCACATTTTGCTTTCTGCAACTCATTGACATACATCTGGGTGCAGGCATACAAGGCTTCTCCATCGAGGAATTTAAGGTTAGATACATAGGTCGGTCTGGCACTGGTTTTTGATGCCGGTGTTGTAAGCCCGATAATCCCTATTTTCCCATATGGTTTTTCTATGATCTGAACCGGTTTCACAAGGGTTTCACCGGTATCCTGATTGATGACATTACAGGAAATAAAAGGGAATTTGGCTTCCTTCATTCGTTGGGCCAGAACCTCCTGACCATAATCAAATTCGTGATTGCCAAGGGTCACAGCATCATACCCCACGGCATTCATATATTTTACAACAGACTTCCCTTTATCAAATTTGGCCAGATCATTTCCCTGGATAAAATCACCGGCATCCAGCATGATTACATCATACCCCTTGTCCTGCATTTCCTTTTTTATCTGGGAAAATATTGGCATTCCAATGTGTTTGTCATCACTTTGGTCATAGCCGTGAGTATCATTGGAATGTAAAATCATTAATTTGCTGAAATCAGCAGCAAAAGCGGTTTGACACAGAAGCAATAAGAAAATCAGGAATGAATACAATGACCGCCTGATTAACCTCGTGTTCCTATAATCCATAAAAGCATCCTCCTTTAATTTTCAATTCCCTTACGGGCCTGGATTCCTTTTTGATAATAATGCTTTATCTCCTGCATATCAGTAACCAGATCTGCACTGGCCACAAGCCACTGAGGTGCATTTCGCCCGGTACACACCACTTCAGTAGTCTGGGGAAGTGCATCCAACAGCTCCATTACATCTGCCGGCTGAAGCAGCTTAAAAAATAGTGCAACATTTACCTCATCAAGTATCAGCAAATCAGGCTGCGTCCTGATAATTTCCTCTTGGGCAGAAAGGAATCCATCCCTTATCACCTTGATATAATCAGCCGGAGGCTTACCAGGTGGAAATATCACCACATCATTCCCCCACCTTTTCAGTTCCTGGTCAGACAGCATACCCTCCTCGGCTATAAAAAAAGGCTTGCCGGTAGTTCTTAATATCAGTTGCGGAGCAAAGGACTGCAAAATGGTCTGTTCACTGTAAGCAAGACTTTTCATAAACTGAAGGAAAAAAACCTTGTGTCCTGCACCAAGGCTGCGGATAGCCAAGCCAATGGCGGCCGTAGTCTTTCCCTTACCTTTGCCTGTGTATACCTGAAGCATTACAACCTCCTGACATCCAACAATCACAAAAAATGCCAAAACTTAAAAATAATTGCCAAAAATACTTACCATCAGGCAATTAACCAATACATAGATTCTATAAAAAATTATTTTTTCCTTCAATTCTGATTCTTTCAGCAGAATAAAAAAACCGGATGCCTGTTGCAAAAGCAAAGACACCCAGTTAATTCATATTTTTACAGGCTATCCAGCATCATTCAGCTTGGGTACTGACATCCCAGCTCAGAGAACCCCGTTGCTTTAAGATCATGGCAATTATAAAATTCACCACAAAGCAGCCCGCAAAGAAAAGGAGTGTATCCATATAGCTGTGGGTATGCTCCCAGAACCATGACACAATGGTAGGCCCAACAACGCCTGCAACACCCCAGGCAGTAAGTATTCTACCATGAATTGCACTAAGCTCCCTGGTACCAAAAATATCTGACAGGTATGCCGGCATACAGGAAAAACCGCCACCATAGCAGCTGATAATTAAAAATACCAGCAACTGAAATAGCACTACCTCCCGGGTTCCGGCCAAAAGAAGGAAGGCACCCGCTTCAATAAGGAAAAACAACATATAGGTAAATCCACGACCAATATAATCAGAAACAGTGGACCAAATTATACGGCCACCACCATTCAAGAGTCCAATAATTCCTACCATAGCAGCTGCCTGAGAGGCATTCATCCCCACCACCTGCTGAGCCATTGGTGAAGCAACTGCCAAAAGGCCAATACCACAGGTAATATTCACAAAAAAAATCCACCAAAGAGCACCAAACTGCCATGTTTTTACAGCCTCAGCTGCTGTAATGCCACTGTGCAGCATAACAGCCTTATCACTGCCCTCAGCAAATACCGGTGGCTTTAAATACATTGCAGATGCACCCATAATCAACATATAGGCCGTTCCCAAAATCAAAAATGTTTTTACCAGCCCCACCTCAGCTGTCAATGTCTGCATAAGCGGCCCTGCTATCAGTGCAGCAAAACCAAAGCCCATTATGGCCAGCCCTGTAGCAAAGCCGCGATGATTCGGAAAATACTTTACAAGTGTGGATACAGGTGTAATATATCCTACTCCAAGGCCAATTCCACCGATTACACCATAAAACAGATACATCAATACCAGGCTATGGGCAGCCAAAGCCCATGCAGTGCCCAGCATGCCTGTGCCAAAAAACATCATGGATACAAGTCCGCTTTTCTTTGGACCATGCTTTTCCACAAACCGGCCCAAAAAACCAGCAGAAGTTCCAAGAAACAGAATAGCCAAGGAAAAAGCCCAGGTAGTTTCAGAAAGGGAAAAACCCATTTCCTCCATTATCGGACGGGTAAGAACACTCCAGGCATACACGCTTCCAATAGAAATATGGATACCAACAGCTGCCAAAGCAATTAACCAACGATTTCGCAAAATAACCATCCTTTCTGTACTATCACATAGGGATTTTGCACAAAAAAACCATCCGGGCAAAATCCTCTGCCCAGACGGTCGGCTTGTCAAAACCCTGCAGTACATGTGGTCAATTCCACTAATCCGTCAGCCCTGCATGGCTTATTAACTTTTCAACACGATTATTGTATCAACAGATAACACGGTAGTCAAGTTATATGATGTATTATTATCATTTCACACTTAATAAAATCCCATAAAAATAACAATAAGCCTTATATTGACTAAACCTGCAATTTTTAATAAAGTTGAAATAACAAGTTATCAATGGAGGTTATTATGCTAAATAAAAATTATTTATCCAACAATTCTCATCTTTCATCTGAAGCAGCAGAACCGTTTGAAATCCGCATCAAAAAGGATAAGCCGGAACTGGCTGAAGGTATTGATAAGCTGATGGAGCTGCTGCCGGAGGATATTTTTAAACGGGCCTTTAAAAATATTCAGACCTTTAACAAAAGGGGAAATACACTTCTCATTGTAAGCGGAGGTATTATGGAACGCTCATTTCTGGAGCGGGATTGTATACCGGCCCTAAAGAAAGCCTTTGCGGTTACCAAAGTACAGATTATTGGCTAAAAAATCCCCCTGCCTTACCTTGTACCACTCCCAAACAGTCAGGCCAAAAACTGACGATTGGAGGTCGGTAGCTTTTAGGTAACGCAGGGGGTAATATTTTACCTGAACGAAATGCTACTTCAGCTTTTTAAGCTCCTGTTGAGCCTTTTTATTGTTTGGATCAAGAATGATTACCTTGTCAAAATCACGGCTTGCTTCATGCTTCATTCCCATATCAGCATATACCATTCCACGATACAGATAAGCATCAACATAGCTGTCATTTATCTTTATTGTGGCAGTAAAATCATCTACAGCGGCCTGGTTCTGCTTGAGGTAGGATTCAGCCACCGCCTTGTTAAACACATAATCCGCCTTGTCAGGGTTCAGCTCCACAGCCTTGGTAAATTGCTGCAGTGCATTATCATACTGCTTGAGCTCCAGATAAATACAGCCCTTGGCAGAATATGCATATCCATCCTTTGGAAACAGCTCAATCAGTTTGTCCAGATCAGGCAGTGCCTTTTCCGGAACACCTATTTCCTTCAACAGAAGGGCACGGTTCTGATAACCGAATTCATATTTTGGTGCCAGCTTGATACACTGATCATAATCCTTCAGTGCATCACTGTACCGGCTGGTCTTCTGATTTATCAGGCCCCGGCCATTATAGGCCATAGCCGCATTGGGGTCAAGCTCAATAGCCTTGTTAAAATCACTAAGCGCCTTGTCATATTCCTCGTCTACCAAATAAACAGAGCCACGGTTAATATATCCGTTAACATTGTCAGGGTCATACTTAATAGCCATATCATAATCACTGAGCGCAGCCTTAAATTTGCCCTGATAATAGCAAATCATTCCCCGGTTAATGTACGCAGGCGCATAGGTAGGATCAAGCTCGATAGCCTTGTTATAATCTATATTGGCTGATGAAATATCCGGCACCTTTTCATATATAATTGCCCTATTAACATAGGTAGCTGCAGACGGCTGTATCGTGCATGCCTTGGTAAGATCACTGACAGCATCGGGAATTCTCCCCATATCACTGTACAGTTTCCCACGAAGTGTATAGGCCTCAACATAATCAGGCTTCATCTGTAAAGCCTTGTTAAAGGCCTGCTCTGCCCCCTGATAATCATTTTCCAGATAGAGGATATTTCCCCGCACACAATAGATATCAGGGAGATTGGAATCCAGTGAAGCGGCAATGCTCAAATCCTTCTCGGCCTCTTCCTTATTACCCAGCATATAATTAGCTCTGGCTCTTCCGGTGTATACCACAGCCCAGCCACTGTTGGTATTAATCACATGGTTATATGCTTCAACCGCCTTATTAAAATCATGCTTATCAACAAATTGATTACCCAGCTCATAAATCTGGGAATCTGTAAGTCCCGAAAAGTCCTCCTCAGCAAATACAGCAGAAGATGAGGTCAGTATTGAAAAAGCAATGAATGGAATGGTAATTTTTTTTAGTTTTTTTGAAATTCTCACAAATGGTGCTCCTTTCCCGTTTTCATGCCTTTTTATTTTACCATCTTATGCCCTATCTTACAATTATAATCACATTAAACTAAACAAAATAAAATACCTGAAGGCATAATGAAATCTTCACTATGTCTCCAGGTAAATGTCAAATATTTGTCCCGTTAATCAGTCAATCTTAAAGCTGTCAACTGCTTCAAGCATTTCCTGAGCCATGTTGGAAAGCTGGCCGCTGGCCCCTTCAATCTCATGCATAGTAGCTGTAAGCTCCTCTGTAGCGGCAGATACAGTCTGAGATTCTGATGAAACTGCTGAACTCTTATTAGATACAGCAACAATGGCTTCCTCAATTTTCTTGGTGTTCTCATTCAGGGAGGTAACAATACGATTCATCTGGAGGGAGCTATCGGCTACCTTATGAACCATATCAGCAATATCATTAAAGCTCTCACCTGATGCCTGAACGACCTTTGTCCCTGATTCAACCTGTCCTACACCTTCATTCATAACAGAAACAGCCTTCTGGCTCTTTTCCTGAATAGAGGTAATCAGGGAGGCGATTTCGTTGGCAGATTCACTTGACTCCTCTGCCAGCTTTCTAACCTCATCAGCAACAACTGCGAAACCACGACCATGTTCACCGGCTCTCGCTGCTTCAATAGCAGCATTCAAGGCCAACAGATTGGTCTGGGCAGCAATAGCAGATATGGTATCAACTATTCTTCCGATATGATCAGATTCCTCACCCAATTCAGATATTACCACAGCTGATTCACTGACAGATTTCTGGATGATTTTCATCTGGTCTACTGCACCGGCAATGGTCATAGCTTCAGCTGTAGCCTTGCTCTGGGTCTCAGATACCACATCACTGGATGCCTGTATGGTATCCACAAAATTATTCATATGATTACCTAAATCTTCCACCTGGCCTGTTGCAGTTTCAATTTCCGTAAACTGTTCAGAACAGCTGCCTGCAACATTTACCATGGAATCAGCTACAGAGCCGGAGACCTCAGCAGACTGGCCAGCACTGTTATTGAGCTGCTTGGCTGAATCGGATACCTGCAATGCCGTATCCCTGACTTTTTTCATCATGGAGCTGATATTAACATGAAGGGTACGCAGGGCCTTGAACATGTCACCGATTTCGTCCTGAGGATCGCCGGCAGGATTGTCATGCCTGTCCTTTCTAAAATCACCGGTGGCTAAAACCTTCAATTTGTCAGTAATTTGAATAATAGGCGTTGTGATGCGTTTTGCAAAAATAAAGCCAATGGCAATAAATACTACCTGTAACAAAAGTACAAAAATACAAATCTTTACCAGGCTGGCTACCAATGCATCATGTGCAGAATTCTTCTGTTCCTCAACCAAAGTATCAATAGAATCAATCCATACACCTGTACCGATAACCCATTTGTATGGTTCAAAGGAGGCAGTATAGTTACGCTTTGGAAGCGGAGTGGTCTCACCAGGTTTTGCGAACATGAGATCAGTAAAGCCACCCTCCGGCTTTTTACCATTTTTAATCATTTCCTCAATAAAATGGGTACCATTCGGATCAACCAGATTCATTCTGTTCTTGCCTTCCGAGTCACGGCCCAAAAGAACCACATTGGTACCATCGAAGGTATCAACCCAAAAATATCCTGCTCCACCATCATACCGCATGGATCTGACCCTGTCTGCGGCTTCCTTTTTGGCCTGCTCCTCAGTAAGTGCACCGCTCTGCTGTAGGCTATAAACATACTTGATAACTGAAATTGCACTTTCCGTCTGATCCCTGAGCTGTTTTTCAACATCCTTTGTCAGGGTTTCACGATAAGTCTGTACCTGGCGTTCATTTTCATCCACCATATTCCAGATCATCATGACACTGATACATATTGTTGTTAGCAGGGAAATCAGTACCAAAACAAAAATAAATTTATTGCGCAACGAAACTCTACCCATATATAATACTCCTTCCTGATGTTTTTATCCAATGCACGCAAGCGTTAAGCACACACTGTCATATACCACAAAGAATCCGCACAAAGCATTGAAAAAAGTGACATATACACGAAGACCCCTTTTCCTGTAATATTTTACACTTCTAGAAATTCTACACCATTATTCCAAATCCTTTTTTTTCGATTTATTTTCTACTATTTTCACATGTTAAATATACTCCTTCTTCATAAAAAATCAAGGATATTTGTCCAACAAATATTTAAAAACAATAATTATTTATCCAATTAAAATCAAAATTTATTAATCTTTAAAAAAAATATTCACTGTATCAAACATTTATCAATTTCTAGAAGTGTAAAATATTACAGAAAAAGGGGTCTTCGTGTATAAGTCACTTTTTTCAATGCTTTGTGCGGATTCTTTGTGGTATATGACAGTGTGTGCTTAACGCTTGCGCGCATTGGATATTTTATCTGTTAAAACATCAGGAAGGAGTATTATATATGGGTAGAGTTTCGTTGCGCAATAAATTTATTTTTGTTTTGGTACTGATTTCCCTGCTAACAACAATATGTATCAGTG
>NZ_JAILFV010000171.1 GCF_024697385.1 Anaerovibrio sp. | reverse complement strand
CATTGTTCAAATTTTTCTTCTTTAGAAGAAAAATCTTCCAATTAGCGTTTCAACGAGCTGGGAGATATGCTCGCCAGCTGTTGTAGTTTGTTTTCCCCCACCTAAAGAGGAAGGGGACATCTTAAAGCTCGTTATAAAAATCCATTATGAGTGCCCATATCCCCTTTGGATGTGGTGGACCTGGCACCCGTCAACATCGGACAAAACTCATATTACAGAATTATACCGCCTTTACGGATTTTTTGCCACAGAAAAATATCATATCTGTTTTCCGGATGGACAAGGTAAGCAATAATCCCGGAAATAGAAAAATGGGTTGTTTAATCAACCCATTCCCCTTGTATTGTATAACTAACTATCCAAGACACCGGTCAGACATCCATTTATTTCCCTGAACCTACAGGTATTATACACTCACTCATATATTCCCCTTGGCCAGTATTGTAGAAAGATAATTTAGTCTGCGGTGCTTTTCCGTGGCAATATTTTCTATAACCTCCTGATCAGGCAGGCCGCATCTGCTCACAAGGACTGAATCCTCCAGCATATTGGTATCAGCAAGCATCTCAGCAATCCTGTCAAGATTTTTGGATACCTTCATGATCACTGCACTGTCACAGGCAGCTAAAGCCTGCCTGATTTTTTCTTCCGGAGCAGTAGCAGGTATAATGCTTAAAATATCATCGCCTTCAACGGATGAACGGCCTAACTGGCTGGCTATGGCACAAAAAGCCGGAATTCCAGGAACAGTTTCCACAGCTATACCAGCCTTTTCCAGACGGTTAAAGATATAAATATATGTACTGTAGAACATCGGGTCACCAAGGGTAAGAAACACCACCTGTTTTCCTGTCTGAACCAGCTCAATAATTTGACCGGCATTATCATCCCAGGCACCGGTATCCTTTTCAAAGCCCATTATCATTGGGTATATCTGATATATTACCTGAGTTGTTTCACCAATATATCCTCTGGCAATGTCCAGTGCTACGCTGCCTTCCTTTTTCTCAGTTCTGGGTGCAATTATTACATCAGCTGATTTTATGGCATTAACTGCCTTTACGGTAAGCAGCTCCGGATCGCCAGGGCCTACGCCAATACCAATCACTCTGCCCATCAAGGCTTACCACTCCTCAGCATATATAATCTCAGTTATTATCCCGAAATTATTTACATAAAAGGTCATGGAGCGATTGGTATTTTCCAGCTTGTAATAGTAAAACATCCTATCCGTATACTGCTTTTTCTCCCCCATGCCAAACATTCCGGCAACGGTCTGATATGGAATACCAACAGTCAACCCACTTGGAGTATCCAGATTGCTTCCCTTCAGGTTGACATTTGTAACCTGAAGTTTATTTTCAGGGGTAGGATCATCATCCTTTACCCGGGCAGTTACACTATAGCTCTGATTGTAAATATATCTTACCCCTCTGCAGCCATCTGAATTAAACCACTTTTTCTCCTGAGGTTCGCCAAAAATACTCTTTACATACTCCAGCGTGCATCCATGGCCAACTCCTCCGATATACATTTCCGATTCAGGCATCCAATGAGCCAGGGCTACAGCACTTGTACTCACAAAAAATACACACAGGGCAATCGCTGTCTTTATCAACTTCATAAAAATCCTCATCCTTTGCAAAAATACATTATGACCACCTTACAGTAAAAACTGCACGGGACATGAAAGCATCCTGATATAAATGTGTGTTAATCTGTACGGCGGACATTGTCACCATAAATGGTCTTGAAATCATCCCGCATGGAAATGGTGGTCCAACCATATTTTTCACAGGCCGCACGCATCTTTTCGGCGGATTTCAGATTACCGCGCTCACGCACCAGGTCATCACAAAGGAGACCAAAAGCCAGGGCCTTGTACTTATTATCATTTATGGTGTAATTCAGCATACTTGAATCACTGGTAGAATTTCCAAAAGCCAGAACCGGCTGTTTGCCTATTTCCCTGACTATATTTGAAACCTTGTTCATCTGCAGGTCCTTCAAAATAAATTCACCACGGACTACCTCATCACCTGGCTTATAGGTGTATGCCAGGCCATCAGCACCAGCCTGATGTGACGCAAAATACTCAACATCAGTACCGATTATGTTATCTGAATCAACCGGCATAATATCTGAAACCAAAACCCTGACAGCCTGTCTGTCAGAACCTGATACCACAAACACCTTAAACTTATTGGCATTCAGATAAGACACAACTTCAACTATAGGCATGTAAAAGGATTCCCCACGCTTCAGGTTTGAAAGTCCCTCAGCAGGGGTTTCCATAAAGGCCCTTACATAAGCATCGTATTCCGGCAAAGTCATACCGGCAAATACTGCAGCCTGAGCCTGTGCCTGACCACTGTTAGGCACAGGAACACCTATATGCTCCACGGCATTTTTTACCTGCTCAGCATCAGCACGGTCCTTTTCAGTAGGAGTGTAGCTAGGATCATTCAAAGCCCTGTGAATGTGCATCATCCATTCGAAATAAGACGGCGTAGTTTCGCAGAGAATCGTACCATCCAAATCAAACACAGCAATGCGGTCTTCCACCGGGATAAAATTTTTACTCTTAGGATTAGTAACATCCTTTACATAGCCTGTAAGCTGCTTGTAGGCAGCAGCTTCCTTGTTCCAATACTTGAAATTACTGCCATTCGCATTTACAGAAATCTTTGCCAGCTCAGTGCGGGATACTGCCTCGGTATTCTGCACCCCCACCATGCTGCCAATACCTATCATGACAGCAACCAATGTCGAACATGCCTTACCAAACCTCATATACATCACCTTTTCCATAAAATTTAAGCTTGTGGCAGCCTTAAGAATTCAACTGTACAAATTAACTGTTCATGCTGCCAAAAACTCATATATTATTACTTGCATCTATCTTGTTATTATACCATTAATATACAAAATCAAGAAACTATTAAAAAAATATCTTTTTCTTCCGGCCAATTCCATTGAGATATTCCCCCACAGGCAGAAAAATTAAAACAATGATATCTCTTCACAAGGAATTAGGCACATAAATATAGAATACCTATAAAATAAATATTTTTTAATGTTCATCATGCATACAATTACCAAAATACAAAGGAGGAAATAACAATGGCTGAAGTAAAGATTACAAAGGATAATTTCCAACAGGAGGTACTGGAATCTGATATTCCGGTAATTCTTGATTTTTGGGCCAGCTGGTGCGGCCCATGTAAAATGATGGCACCAATTCTGGAGGAAATTGCCAATGAAAATGAAGGCTCAATAAAAATCGGCAAAGTCAATGTAGACGAGGAGCCTTACCTTTCATCCCAGTATGGTATTGTAAGCATACCAAGTCTCTATGTCTTCAAAAACGGCAAGGTTACAAACCAATATATAGGCTACATACAAAAGGAAGCTGTACTGGCACTGCTTGATTGACCAGCCAGGACACGGGATTGATAAACAAAAATCTCTTTGAGAAATCAAGTCTCAAAGAGATTTTTTATTGTCGCTACAAAAATTGGGAACAGAATGTCCCAACGCAGTATTCATTATGCCTTGATAATGGTCTCCAGGGCTATTTCAACCATATCATTAAAGCCGCTCTGGCGTTCCTCGGCAGATATTACCTCCCTGGTCAGGAAGTGGTCACTGACAGTGAAAATTCCCAACCCCTGTACTGCGTACTTGGCCGCCAGCATATAAAGTGCAGCAGTTTCCATTTCCACAGCCAAAATACCATATTGACTCAATTTCTCGTTATCTATTTCATCATCATAAAAACGGTCAACTGTAATAATATTTCCGACCTTTGTGCTGATATTTAATTTCTTGGCACTCTCAACAGCCTTGCACAACAGGTTAAAATCTGCAATAGGTGCATAGTTAATGGTAGGTCCGAATACATTGCGCACGATTGAAGAATCTGTAGTAGCACCCTGGGCAATAACAACATCCCTCATTTTGATATCATTGTGCATGGCGCCACAGGTGCCGACACGGATTAATTTTTTTACACCATAATCCCTGATGAGCTCATTCACATAAATAGCTATGGAAGGTATTCCCATACCAGTCCCCTGAACAGATACCGGTACCCCCTTATACTCCCCCGTGTAGCCAAAGGCACCACGGATCTCATTGTACAGCTTTGGCTCCTTCAGATATGTTTCGGCGATATGCTTCGCACGAAGCGGATCCCCTGGAAGCAGAACTCTTTCGGCAATGGCACCTTGTGGTGCAGCTAAATGTAAACTCATGATAATCTCCTTTCAATACAATGGTGAATGTCAATTTCATCATGGCAGGCCACTATCCTGTCAGCCCTGCTCAGATCCTGGGGGCCGGAATTTGGATTATAAAACCCTATACAATACATTCCCGCCGCCTTGGCCGCTGTCACCCCTGCCGTGGCATCATCTATCACGGTACAATTCTCCGGAAGGACATCCAACTCATGGGCAACAGTCAGAAAAATCAGTGGATCAGGCTTGCTTCTTGGCAAATCATTACCACTGACCATTACATCAAAAAATTTCTTTAATTCAAAACGCTCCAGCACCAGCTGAATCATCTCCATCGTGGATGATGAACCGAGACCTATGGCAAACCCATTGGCCCGTAAGCGTTCCAGCAAAGCCTTCAACCCCGGCATAAGTGTAACTGATTCGTCATTGGTCAGCATCTCCTTGTACAGCTTATGCTTGCGCTGTGCCAATTCCTGCCAGGACACCTTACAGTCCGGGTTTTCCTTTACCATTGTACCATAAAAGTCCTTGCTGCTGCGTCCTACAAATGTGGCCAGACGCCGGTCACTTACATCTATCCCCACGTCGGCCAGTACTTTTTTCTTTGCCTTGGCATGTATGGGTTCACTGTCGTAAATAACTCCGTCCATATCAAAAATAAAGGCTTTTTTTACCATATATGCTCCTGTCACTAAATATATAGAACTGCCATAAATAGCTACTGAATCCTCTAAATTATATCACAATATCCCGGATAAGAGTATACAAAAACATGGCATTGACCAGCTTCAGCAGGTCAATGCCATATCATACCATATTAATATTATGCTCCCTGCTCAGTGGGTTTCCTCATCAAATAAGAAGATGGGATATATTCAGCCTTGTACCGAAGGCTCTAGTCCAATGTGCTGAGCTGTAGGATTACAGCCGCCGGGTAGTACTTGAAGCTCATGGATTCCCCTGAGCCCATGGACACCACATCACCGCTTTTCAGCTTATTTTTCCAGCCATATATGCCAACATATTTGTCCAGATCAGATGAGGCATTCAGCATACTTCTGTCGAAGGCTGTATCACTATCTTCCAAAACAATCAGTCTGTCAATGGTATAGGTACACGGATCAAAGGTAACTATCAGTCCAATATCCTGATAGTACCAGGATCCCACCAGAAGTCCACATCTTTCCTGGGTCTCAGCAGGAGTCAGGTTACGGGCTGCCCCATATTTTGCAAGCAAATCAGTCATCTTCATATCAAGATACAGACCGCCAACAGTTTCCGTATGAGACGCAGCAGCTCTCATAGGTGCCAGCACAAGGCTGTCATTTAATCTGATTGTTTTCCTGCCGGACACAGTAGCCCAATAAACATTCATGAATTTGGTTCCACTCAGGTCAGCCAATGTCAGTGTAGCACTGCCGGTAGCAGCATCACCGACAAAATTTTCCGCATCAGCAATCCGTACACCATTAAGGGCACTATTGGTTATTTCCACCGGCCTGTGGCCGTTCTGGTCAATCCATGTCCCGCCTATGCAGTCGTACATCCTATCAAGATTTTCTGTTTCCTTGAAAGCCGTATTGGCAAAGGCTGTAGTAAAAAATCCAGCCACCAGCACCAGCACTGCCAATGTAATAAAATGTCGCATATATTCACTCCCTTACATGCAGAAATCCACCCAACCGGCAAAGCTTCAGCCTTAATGTCTCTTGGTACGCAGCAGGGACCAGATAAGGTTCTTTATATCCTTGTCCTTGTCAATCTTGATCTGAACAGCCCGTTCATTGCCCAGAATATTGAAATTCTCTACCAGGAAGCAATATATCAGCACACCCATGGAGATTAAGCCGATGCTTACAATAAACTCGCCTATTCCCGGGAAATAAGCTCCGGATTCATACATTGAGGTAAATACACAGTTCAGGCGATTAAGAATAACACCCAGTACCGTAAGCCAGGCATATGTCAATAGCCCCCACTTCTTTTTCCCCAATGGACTGAATATTATCAATATCGGTATTATTATGCCGAAAAGCATTTCAATACAGTACATATTGCTCTGAAGCGTACCCTGGAATACATAGGACCACTGATCAAGAGTGATGATATCATACAGCTTCATCACCAGATAAACCACCATGATGCGGGCCCCGACCTTGGTCAGGCTGAGCATGATATCATGAGGTATTTCATGACCATAGGCGGTTTTTGCCAGGGAGGTTTCTACAGCTACCATGGCAGAGCCTATAAAGAAGGATGAAAGCAGGAAATACACCGGCAAAAATTCACTCCACCAGAGTGGGAACATCTTTTCCTTCATAATGAGGAAAAGTCCACCCAATGAGGATTGATGAAGTACCGGGAATACCAGACCGATAACTATCAGTACCGGCAATATCTTCACCACATATTTATGCAGTTTCTTCACCAGCACACGCTCGGTGATTATTTCAAAAAACTCCACACTGAGGATAGTGGTATAAATGGAAATACACCAGAAAACCTCAAAGAGCACCGAGGTATATCCCCATGACACAAAAGGCCGCCAGAAGTTGAACCACTGCCCTATGTCCAGAAACAACCCGGCCATAACCAGTATATAGCCCAGCAGGGATGTCAGCAGGGCTCCCCTGGCCACAATCCCATATTGCTTATATCGGAACATACTCACCAGCAGGGCCGTTGAGTATCCTCCACCGGCCAAGGCTACACCACACATTACATCAAAGGCAATCCACAAGCCCCATGGTGTTTCGTCAGTAAGATTGGTAACATACTGAAAACCGGTGAGAAGGCGAAGCAGCACGGTGGCTACCATCAGAAAGACAAAGCCTGTCAGAACAAATCGCGTAGGAGTAATAGTAAAATCCCAGCCTAAAATTCTAAAACACTTATATATCCTCATGATTATTCCTCCTTCCCCTGCTCATCTTCATCGTTTGCTTTTCTGTTCTTTTCCACACGATGATTATAAACAGCAAGACCGGTAAGGAATAATGCCCAAGCCGCAGCAAAGCCAGGAACCTTGGACAGGTAGCTCTTGGTGTAATCTGTCACCGGAGTATCGCTGACAGTCTTAAAGCCTAATTCCTCAAAAGGAACATCCGATATGTACAGCCATTCCGCACCGCCTACCTCATGCTCACCATAGATATGCTTCACATAGCGGGGATCAGAATCGATAATTTCATGGGCTTTCTTCAGAAGCTCCTCCCTGGTTCCGGAGGTCAGGGCACCGGTGGTACATGCAGCAACACATACCGGGGCATCCCCATTAGTCTGGCGCTCGGAACACATCTGACATTTGGAAACCTGAGGGAACTGCTCCTCCCACTGATACTTTGGAATGGAATACGGACAGGCCACAAGGCAATAACGGCAACCTACACACAAATCAGGATAATAAACCACTGCACCTGTTTTCTTATCCTTTTGTATGGCCTTGGAGAAGCAGGCTGATGCGCAGGCAGGTTCCAGACAGTGCAGGCATTGCTTTTTTACAAAGCGCAGCTTGTCCTTGTCCTTCCCCTGGAATTCCTGAATAACCGTCCAACGGTTATCATCAAGCTCAACACGGCCATCTTTTACATTGCGGGGCTTAGCCTTAAAATTCAATTGATTATAACGCTTACAGGCGACAGTGCACCCTTCGCATCCTATACATTTTGTAATATCTACTAATACAGCCATCTATATCACCCCTTCTCAATCAAACAACCGGCTGTGCCGATCGACAAAGGTTGTATGCAAGTATTTCTCAGCCTTTTCACTGAGAGGCTTGCCGAAGAAGTTTTTATAGACGAACTGAATTTCGCCATTATCGTGGCTGCATCTCTTCTCTGAGACAACATCCTCTTTATAAATGGCTTCAATCCTTTTTTGCTTTGCCCCAATGGCATCCATAGCCTTAGGCTGTCCACCGCCACCTATGCAGCCTCCAGGGCAGGCCATAAACTCAATAAACTGCCATTTACTGCCATTGGCCTTGACACCATCCAGCAGCTTCCGGGCATTTTCCAGTCCGTGACAGACCGCTATATTTACTGAACCAACGCCAGGAATACTTGCTGTGGCTTCCTTCACAGCCTTCATGCCACGGACAGGAGTCCAGGAAAGAAGGTCAGCCGGCGGATTTGTCCCGGTGGCAAAATAATACGCTGTACGGACAGCAGCCTCGGTAACGCCACCGGTGGCTCCAAAAATACGCCCGGCACCGGTTGATTCCCCCAGCACGGAATCGTACTCCTCATCAGGAACATTATTCAGATTGATACCCTTTTTCTTCAGTAATACAGCAAGTTCACGGGTAGTAAGAACAAAGTCCATATCCCGCTGATCATCCACCTGAAGCTCTTCACGGGCAATCTCAAACTTCTTGGCAGTACACGGCATGATGGAGACATTGACTATATTTGCAGGATCAATCCCCACCTTATTGGCATAAAAAGATTTGATGGTTGCACCAAGCATATTCTGCGGAGACTTGCAGGTAGACAGATTATGCATCAGTTCAGGATAAAAATACTCACAATACTTTACCCATCCCGGGCAGCAGGAGGTCAAATGTGGTATTTCATCCTTCTTTTCAGTGAGACGATGCACGAATTCAGCAGCTTCCTCCATAATGGTAAGATCGGCAGCAAAACAGGTATCAAACACAGAATCAAATCCCGCAGCCTTCAAGGCCCCGACCATTTTCTTGCCGATGCTGGTTCCCTGTGGCATCCCGAATTCCTCTCCCAGGGAAACCTTGGTAGCAGGAGCAGTCTGTACCACTACATGTTTGGTATCATCATCAATGGCATCCAATACCTTTTGCACATGGCTTTTTTCTGTAATTGCACCGGATGGGCACTGCATAACACATTGCCCACAATGCACACAGGCCACTTCCTGCTTCAGAGGTAGAGGGAAATTGCCATATACTCCCATTACATTCTTGCAGGCATCCACGCACTGTCCACAAAGAATACACTTTTCATCATCACGCTCAATGGACGGATTAAGCTTGCTTATGGCAACACGCCCCTTGAGATTAACAGGGAAATCCCCCTTTCCCTCATACTGACCAGATACCCAGCCTTCGCCACCGGAAGGTTTGCCCTTACAGCCGGTAGCCATTACCCCGAAGCCAAGTACGCCTGATCCGGCCACAACCTTTAAAAAATTGCGCCGCGAAATCTTGTCGCTCATACTCATACTCCCCCAAAAAATAATCCTTGATAACACACAATTGTCACAAAATTCGAACAATAATCTATGTTTATTATTTTACCATGTTATGATAAATAATAAAATACTATCTTTTTATGAAACAATTAACTTTTTCTATAAAATAGGCATTATCCAGCTATAATTTTATACTTTTGCTGAATTGCAGCCTAATTCATACAGGTACCAAAGCACCTCCGTCTACAGCTCAGATTCTCGACGGACAATACAATATCACATCACTATCTTATCCAGTATCCCTGTCAAATGAGCAATGGTTACCCCATAATTGGTCATCGGCACCCCGGCATCCTTTGCTCTCTGAATCCTGGTAAGAACATACTGCCGATTAAACATGCAGCCACCACACTGAATTATCAGGTCATATCCCGAGGGATCCTCCGGAAAATCAGTGCCACTTACCATATCCACCTGCAGCTTTTCCCCAAACCTTTTGCGCAGCATCCGGGGAATTTTCACCCTGCCTATATCTTCAGTCAGTGGTGCATGGGTACAGCACTCAGCAATTAAAACCCTTGAAGCCTCTGTCAGCCTGTCGATAAACCTTGCCCCTTCAGTATAGTAAGGTAAATCCCCTTTATATGCCGCGAACAATACAGAAAACGAGGTCAGCCTGCTGTTAGCCGGCTTGTGCTCATATACCGTTTTAAAAGCCTGGGAATCCGTAATAATAAGCTGAGGTGCTTCCCTGAGATAGGATAAGGTAACCTCAAGTTTATCCGTAGTGGTAGAAACCACCGTACATTTTCTGTCCAAAAGCTCCCGGATAGTCTGTACCTGTGGTAATATAAGGCGCCTTTTAGGGGCCTGGATATCCTGGGGCATCACCAGCAGTACCAGATCCCCTTCCCTTACCAGATCACCGGTAATAAAGGCCTCATCATAATCCTCAGGCATCATTTTGGAAAGAGCCATGCGGATTTTATCCCGATCGGCAGCATTACCGGGAGCATTGCAATTAACCTTTAACAACACATCCCTATTTTCATTCATCCTTGACAGGATTTTGTCCTTGATATCTGCTTTATCAATATTATCAAAGGAATTAATGATACACAAAACAGGAATATTTCGTTTATGAAAAACTGATAAAAGCTCATATTCCCCATCAAAGCCTGTTGTTTCATTGTCAGCAAATACCAATACGGCCAAATCTGCTTTGTCCATGGCCAATTTGGTTTTTTCCAGCCTCTGCTCCCCCAGGACAGTATTGTCCTCTATGCCCGGGGTATCAATAATGACACAGGCCCCCAGGGGATTTATTTCCATGGCCTTATACACCGGGTCAGTCGTAGTCCCCGGAACCTCTGATACAATGGAGGTATTTTGCCCGGTGATGAGATTGATCAGCGATGACTTGCCACTGTTTGTCCGGCCAAAAATTCCTATATGAAGCCTATTGGCATTTGGTGTTGTATTCAGCTCGCCCATATTAAAACCTAAAATCCCTTTTACCGTTACTGATATCAGCCAGATGTTCTGCGGCGATTCGCCTTACCTTCTCATTTGGGATTGTTTCCAGCTCCCGTTCAATCATGGCCAGGCCCTTGGCCTTAGTATCATCACTGGCATAGTCTTCCAAATATTCCTTCAGTGTCATAAGGGCATTTGGGTGACAGCAGTTTAGAATCTGCTTGCTCTTGCACAGGGACATAAACCGGTCTCCGGTGCGTCCCTCTCTATAACAGGCCGTACAGAAGCTAGGTACATAGCCCAATGTAATCAGCCAGTTCAGCACCTCATCCAGGGTTCTCCGGTCACTGACATCAAACTGGGCAGAATTATCATCCTCCGGCTCATCCTCCACATAGCCTCCAACGCTGGTACGGGAAGCCCCACTGATTTGGGAAATACCCAGCTCCAGAGCCTTTTCCCTCACTGCCTTACCCTCACGGGTGGAAATAATCATCCCGGTATAAGGCACTGCCACACGGATAAGGGCAATGATTTTTTCAAATATCTCGTCACTTATTCCGTTATCAAAGGCCTCAGGATCAATATCATCAGCTCTCTTTACCCTTGGAACACTTATGGTATGCGGTCCCACACCATGAACAGCTTCCAGATGCTCCGCGTGCATCAGGATGCCGGCAAATTCATAGCGGTACATTTCCAGACCAAAAAGCACACCCAGTCCTACATCATCAATTCCACCTGCCTGAGCGCGGTCCATGGCTTCAGTATGATAGGCATAATCATGCTTTGGCCCGGTAGGGTGCAGCTTTTCATAAGCTGTTTTGTTATAGGTCTCCTGGAACAGGATATAGGTACCTATCCCCGCCTCATGGAGTTTTTTGTAATTTTCCACTGTGGTAGCGGCAATATTCACATTAACCCGACGGATGGCACCATTTTTATGCTTTATATTGTAAATTGTATTGATGGATTCCAGCACATACTCTATAGGATTATTGACCGGATCCTCCCCCAGCTCTATGGCCAGCCGTTTATGCCCCATATCCTGTAGTGCTATGACCTCCCGACGGATTTCATCCTGTGTCAGCTTTTTCCTGGAAATATGCTTGTTCCTGGCATGATACGGACAATACAGGCATCCATTGACACAGTAATTGGACAGGTACAGCGGAGCGAACAGCACTATACGGTTGCCATAATAATCCTCCTTGATCTGTCTTGCAAGTGCATAAATCTCCTGCAGCTTTTCCTCATTGTCACAGGCCAGCAGTACTGAAGCCTCACGATGGTCAAGGCCCTTACCGAGTTTCGCCTTGGCAATTATCGCATCAACGACTTCCATATTATCCTTGTTTTCATCTGCATACCTCAGTGTTTCCTGTATTTCCTCATCGGAAATAAACTCCTCGGCCTTCATTGATTTCATGTCATACATAGCGTTCACCTACAATCTGTAATCTCCACGGTCGCAAACAATTTTGCAGCCGATACCTTCCACACTTTTTTTCAGGCCCTCCAGTCCCTCTGCAGCTTCCTCACCTGTACATATTTTATTATCATATAAGGTATATTTTTTCCTTACCCCCTTGGGGGAGAGATTTGGCATAATAACATTGGCCCCTGCCAGCAGTCCTCTTTCACGCCCCTGGTGCTCAATGGTGCCCAATGCGGTGGTAGCCGGCAAAAGGACATGGGGCAACAACAACCTGACAATCGCCAGCAGGGTAACTGTCATTTCCGCCTTACCGGCGGCACAATTACCAAAGGGAGTATCATGCTGCGGTATGAACGGACCTATGCCAACCATATGGGGGTCGAGTTCACGCAAAAACTGCAAATCCTTATATAAGGTTCTGGCAGTCTGACCCGGTGACCCCACCATAAAGCCTGCTCCCACCTGATAACCAATCTCCTTCAAATTTCTCAGACATTCCATACGGTTGGAAAGAGACAGCTCCGGAGGATGCAGTTTGCCGTAATGTGTCATATCTGCAGTTTCATGACGCAAAAGATACCTGTCAGCCCCGGCCTCAAAATACCTTTGGTAGCTTTCCCTGTTTTTTTCTCCAATGGAAAGGGTTATTGCACAATCAGGGAATTTGTCTCTGATACTTTTTATCAGCTTACAAATCCTGTTATCAGTATAGTAAGGATCCTCTCCCCCCTGAAGTACAAAGGTACGGTATCCCAGGCCATACCCCAGATGGCAGCATTCCATAATCTCCTCGTCACTGAGGCGGTATCTGACAGCATGGGAATTCCCACGGCGTATGCCACAATAATAACAATTATTGCGACAATGATTTGTAAACTCAATAAGGCCACGGATGTAAACAGCATTGCCATATATACGGCTGCGTACTGCCCATGCCCGGTCCCGGAGGTACTCAGCTTCATTTCCCTCCAGCAGATATAGAAGCTGGTCCATGGTAATATTCTGTTTTGCTTCAATTTCATCAATAACTGAAATAAGACCACCCCTGCTTCCAGGACAATAACTATAGTTAATATGTTATTACTTTTAGAAAATTTAAGCAACACAAAGACTTTTTTTATTTGTCAGATGATTATTGGGCCCAAAACAAAAACCATCCCGGATAAAGGATGGTTTTCAGAAAAATGCACTTCAGGAGCGCTAACACTTTAACGCTTCATATTTACAGCGGTTTCAATCATCTCATCACCAACAGTTACGATTTTGGCATTAGACTGGAATCCCCGCTGGGTTATAATCATCTCGGCGAATTCATTGGCAAGGCTCACATTGGACATCTCCAAGGCCCCCGGAGTCATGACGACTCCCAATTTATTTGCCTGATCAACAACAGGTGTCCCTGAATTGGCACTCACCTTGTAAAAGCTGGTACCATTTTTAAGTAATCCTGCCGGATTTGAAAATTGTGCTACTGCAACCTGGGCCTCAGCACGGCGCACATTGTTGGAATAAATGCCTACAATGGTACCGGAGGAATCCAGCTGGACTTCGGTCAGGATTCCTTCAGTATTACCGTTACCTGAAGAACTAATGGTAGTGCTGCCTGCATATTGAGTCAATGCAGAAAAATCTACAGTAACATTCTGATCGGCAGTTCCTCCGGAAAGGGTAATGGTGCCCTGAACATCACCCTCGGAATCCGTGACCAGGTTACCCTGGGAATCAAACTGAATCTCAGCCACAGGTAAAGATGCTGTTATTGTATTTCCTTCAGCATCAACAAGCTCTGTTGTGGTGGTCTGCCCCTTTGTTACAGAGGCATCAGGCGTCAGGGATACAAGCCATTTATTTGAAGTACTTTCATTGCCTTCCCGAACAAAATATACAGGAATCTTATGGGTAGAGCCGGTACTGTCATAAACTGTGACCGTAGTAGTGACAGGCATGCTGTTACCGATTTTATATGAGCCTTCCGTTGCAGTGACGACGGTACCGTTACTAAGGGTAATAAGCGCCGGTGAATCCTTGCTGGCAACGGTAGAAGACACCGTAATCGCAACCTGTGTTACACCAAGGCTTTCCTCCAAAGGTGAGTCAAGTGTCAGCACCAGGTCATCAGTTCCGTCTGTTATAGTAATCGTATCGCTGCCGGCAGTTGCTCCACCAGCCTTTACCTGCCAGTTTTTGGTATAATCCAGGTTCTTGTCAATGCCAACTACGGTAAAGCTTTTGCCATCAATCCGGGCAATAAGCGGATAAGTCTCAGTTACACTGCTCTTGGTAAGAATTGACTGCGGTACTGTCAATATGGCTCCCTTGTCACTTTCAAAGGTCGCTGCAGGGGACAATTTTGCAGTTACAACATCGCCATCTTCATTCACCCACTCTGCAGTCGTATCGCCAAGTTTGATATCCTCCTTGGCACTCCAGGTCTTACTGCTGTCCAAATTACCGGAAATCCCCACAACAGCATATTGCTTGCCGCCAAATTCAACCGGTAATGGATTATCCTCACTTACATCGGACACCAGAATGGTTGTGTTCACCTGCTCGCCGCCACTTATTCCGGTTACTACAGGCAGTTCAGCATCCAAATTATAGAAATAGCTTACTAAATCCGTAGCCTTGGCAGGCATAATCTGCCCCTTCTGAACCTTGATATCCCCCACTGAACCGGAAGCATTGATTACTCCGTCAGCAGCCATCCATCCCTGAACATAATGTCCGGTTCCCGGAAGCACATAATTGCCCTCGCCATCAAAAGCAAAAGCACCATCACGGGTATAATAAGTTTCATTCCCACCTCTTACTATGAACAACCCTTCCCCGGATAAGCACAGATCAGTGTTTTTATCTGTAGTAACAGGTGCACCATTTTTGAAAATTGTATCCACACTGGACAGATTAACCCCCAAACCTATCTGGAGAGGATTGGTACTGCCAACTGTACCAGTAGGAGCGGCAGCATTTTTCAGGGTTTGCGAAAGCATATCAGAAAAAGTCGTGCGCCCGGATTTAAAACCTACTGTATTAACATTGGAGATATTGTTGCCTACAACATCCATCTTGGTCTGATGATTTTTTATTCCCAAACGCCCTGTATACAATGCACGCATCATAACACATTTCTCCTATCATTCCATATGCAGCTCACGCAATTGCGTTGATATATTTTAGGAATTAATCTTACACATGAATATATTTTATCAAAAATACTCCTATACAACAATGGATTACACATACATTTTTATCAAAAATATACTTGACTAAAGTTCCCTTGTGCCTGTTAAATAAGTCTAAAGGAATTTCACATACATAACAGGACTGGTAACCAATGACAAAAAACAAAAAAATCTCACGGCGTAATTTTATAAGACTACTTGCAGGCACAGCTGCTATAGTTGCCGGGGGCAGTCTCTGGGGGCTCAGAAAGACCCCATTGGGACGCGACCTGGAGACTCAGGCCCGAAACCTGTTACAGGACAAACAGACTCAATACCTGCGTCAGCTTGTCACAGAGGACAATAACCACACCAGAAGGATAATGTGGGCCGCTGAAAGCCCCATGACAAATCCACAGGTCTGCCTGCGGGGACAGGCTGAAAGTTCCATAAGACAGCTATTTGTCCCAAAGGATGTTTCCTTTACTGATGACGGGGAAAATCACCGTCAGTATTCTGCTGTGATGGATAATCTGAACCCTGATACAGCCTATGAATTCTCCATCAGGGATGGTGATGCCCAAAGCGACTGGTATCCTTTCAGGACCTCAGCAGAGGATAAGTCAAAGTTTTCCATGCTGATTTTCACCGATTCACAATCCAGCGATTACAGTGATTGGCGTAATGTAGCCCAAAATGCCATAAAGCGTCATCCTGAAGCTGAAATTTTCACCAACCTTGGTGATCTGGTAGATAACGGAGAGGACAGCAGTCAATGGCGGGCATGGTTCAGTGCCCTTGACGGTATCATTGATAAAATCCCCTTTGCACCTGTTATGGGCAATCATGAATGCTACGACCGTAACTGGCAGGAACGCCTGCCTGAAGGCTACCTGAACTATTTTGAGGTTCCTGACAACAAAAGCACCGGGTTTGGCCGATACTACTACTCCTTTGATTACGGGCAGGTACATTTCACGGTCATCAATACCCAGGAGGAGGAAATCAGGGATATTCGCCCGGGTCTGATGGAAGAACAGTTAAAATGGCTGGAAAATGACCTGAATACCACAAAACAGAAGTGGAAGATTGTCTTAATGCACCGGGATGTTCTTCAATACCGCATTTCCCGTATACCTGAAAGAAAGGAAGGCTTTTCACCGGAGGGAATTCTTTTGATGCCTTTGTTTGAAAAGCATCATGTGAACATAGTTCTCACAGGGCATCTGCACACCTACCGCAACCGAGGCCATATATTGCAAGGCGAACACAATGCCCATGGGCCGTTATACCTTTTGTGCGGCTTATCCGGAAATGTCCGTTATGATAACCTGTGGACCGACCACGCTCTGGACAAGGTGGTAGCACCGCAGCCAGAGACAGATAATTATCTCATCATGGATGTAAGTGACAGTGAAATAACACTTCGCTGTTTCCTGCCGGATGGAAAACAGCTTGATGAAATCAGCATTTCATAAATCGTCTATCGGCAGAAATCCACTGCTGCCGATAATCAATTTTTGCTTCCACAAACAAGTCGTTAATTAGCGGCGTATATTGTTTTGCACTAAAAAGCCAGCTGAATTGAGGTACCCCCCCAAATCAGCCGGCTTTTTTACTTTACAAATTATTTACTGCTGTTTCCCCAGCCTGTATGACTCTGCCAAAAGCTGGATTGGATGATACACTACCTGCGGCATCTTATTCTGCACAATACCATCAGTTATGTGCATGCGGCAGCTTGGACAGCTGGCACATACATAATCTGCATTGGTAGCCTTGATATTCTCACATTTTCTGTCATTTATCTGACGGGACAACTCATAATGGGCCAAACTGAAGGAACCTCCGGATCCGCAGCAGCGGTCATGCTCATTCATTTCAACGAAATTCACTCCCGGAATGGCCTTCAGGATCTCCCTAGGCTGCTCGGTTACATGAATACCACGGACCATATGACATGGATCGTGCATGGTAACGGTCTTGTTAATGGTTCCCAAATTATCGGTTTTATAGCCGGTTTCTACCAGGAACTGACTGATTTCACGAACCTTATCCGCCAGTTTTTGTGCCATGGCTGCCCAATCTGGCTCATCCTTCAGCCATTTCGGATAATCCAGCAACGCCTCTACACAGGAGCCACAAGCCCCTACAATGTAGTCGCATTCATACCTCTCAAAGACCTCAATATTGTGCTTGGCCATTTCATTTGCCAGCTCAAAGGCCCCTGAAACATGCACCGGAGTACCACAGCAATGCTGTGCCCCAGGGAGAATTACCTCACAATCATTCTCCTTGAGAACATCGATAACTGCTTTACCCATATCTGTATACATAAAATTGATGGTACATCCTGTAAAGAAAGCCACCTTGTACCTAGGGTTATCTACCTTGATTACCGGCGGATACTCTGCCCTGAGAGGAGTGGACGCCAATGGAGCAGTCGCTCTGTTAGGGTCCATACCAGGTACCGGAAGCCTTGACAATACAGCATGCTTATCCGGTATATCCTTGAAGGTCAGCCAGCCAAACATTCCACCCATACGAAGCACTGTATTGAACAACGGACGATTGGAAAGAAGGCTGAATACCGTCTTTTTAATAGGGTTGAGGCCACGGGCCTTTATGGTTGCGTGGCGGGCGCGCAATATAAGCTCATCTGCCTGCACACCGCATGGACAGTTGGCCGCACAGGTCTTACAGGTAAGACACTGGGCCATCATGCCATCAAATTCCTTGGTGATTTCCAATTTACCACTAAGGATAGCCTGCATCAGTGAAATCTTACCGCGGGCTACTGAAAATTCCTTTTTCGTTTCACGGTATATTGGACATCCTGCCTGGCAATTACCGCATTTCATGCAATTGGCCAAAGCATCGTCTATATCCTTAAGCAGCGTGGCATCCTGCTTGTTAATCTCATCTGCGGTTATTTCATTAGCCATATTAACACTCTCCTATCAGCTTGCCAGGATTCAGGATCAGATTTGGATCCAATGCCCGCTTGATAGCCTTCATGGCATTCATACCTTCCTTACCATGCTGAAGCTCCATCCATGGTAATTTACCAAGTCCGATTCCATGCTCCCCGGAAAGAGTACCACCCAATTCAACAGCGCCACGGAAAATAACATCCATAGCCTGATGAACCCGCTCCATTTCTTCCTTGTCACGCAGGTCACACACGATAGTCGGATGCATATTACCATCACCTGCATGGCCAAAGGTACCAATGGTTACATTGTAATCCTTGGCGGCCTTCTTAACGATCTTCAGGAACTGGGTCAGCTTACTTCTAGGAACAGTGGCGTCCTCAACAAAGGTGGTAGGACGGAGCTTGGCCAAGCATGGCAGGGCCATACGGCGTGCAGTCCAAAGCTGTTCCTTGTGTTCAGCAGACTTGGCCAGGGTAACCTCTGCAGCATTGTTCTTCTTCAGAACCTCCAGGACCTTCTTCTTTTCATCAGCAACGATGATAGGATGCCCATCAACCTCCAAAAGCAATATAGCTTCTGCATCCACAGGAAGACCTACATGCATGAAGTCCTCAACTGTACGGATAGATGAGTTGTCCAGGATTTCCATAGTTGCAGGAATAATCTTGGCCGCGATAATATCAGATACGGCGTTGCCCGCATCTTCAAGAGTATTAAATACAGCGATCATGCTGGCCTGTGCCTCAGGCTTCGGGACCAGCTTCAAATATGCCTTGGTCACAATACCCAGGGTACCTTCAGAGCCTGTAAAGAGCTTGGTCATATCGTATCCGGAAACATCCTTTACATTCTTGCCACCGGTATGAATAATATCACCATTGGCCAAGACTACCTCCAGCCCCTGAACATAGTTTTTGGTAATACCATATTTCAGACCACGGAGGCCACCGGAATTTTCACAGATAGTTCCACCCAGGCTGGCAGTTTTTACAGTACCAGGATCAGGAGGATAAATCAGACCATGAGGTGCTACATAGTCATTGATATCCTGGACAATGACACCCACCTCAACCTCAGCAATGAGATTCTCCAGGTCAAGATCAAGTATTTTGTTGAATCTAAGCATCAACAATACGATTCCGCCTTTAAGCGGTGCAGTACCTGCTGAAAGATTTGTCCCGGACCCTCTTGGATAAACAGGGATTTTGTGCTCATTGGCAAACTTCATGATTGCAGATACTTCCTGAACATTTCCAGGGGATACCACAACATCAGGCATATAAATATGACCTGGGGTTGCATCATATGAATACGCATAAAGCGCCTCTTCAGAACAAAGAACATTGTCTTCACCAACAATTTTCTTCATTTCAGCAATTAGTTGGTTTTTTTCCATATAAACTCTCCTTTTTTACCAAATCTAATCGATTACATCCTTGCTGAATTTGTTCGACAAATTCATTCATAATCCTTCTAAAAAAAAATAAAACTAGCCAATAAATTATCGGCTAGTCCATAAATACCACTAATACCATAGCTTCCGAGGCATAAAAATTTTCAATTAATTTTCTAAAATTATTACATTTACCCCTACCCCGTCATTTTTTGCGGAAATAAATTCCTTTAATTCCTCCAAATCATGATTGCGCAATCTGATACAGCCTTCCGAGGCATTGGTGCCTACACTGGCAGGATCATGGGTACCATGTATCCCAATACCATCCCAACCGGTGTTCAATGAAATAAACCACTTGCCGTAGGCCCCAGGAATTTCGCCCTTGCCATCTCCGAAATCATGAGTCCAGTCACCGGCATAATAAATAG